>NZ_BAAANG010000017.1:0-25898 GCF_039529675.1 Microbacterium paludicola | reverse complement strand
CACGCCCTAAGCCCGGGTGCAGCCGGCCGGTTGCTGAGCGGGCGAAGCGAGCCCACGCGTTGCGGCCGGTCATCTCGACTCGCAAGCTCGCTCGATAACCGAACCGGTTGCTGAGCGAGCGAAGCGAGCCGAAGCGACCCTCCCGTTGCTGTCGGTCATCTCGACTCGCAAGCTCGCTCGATAACCGGAGATGACACACCCCCGGTTGCTGAGCGAGCGAAGCGAGCCGAAGCGACCCGCCGAAGCCCCGCCGCCCGTTGCAGCCGGTCATCTCGACTCGCAAGCTCGCTCGATAACCGGTGGCGCCAAACCCCCGGTTGCTGAGCGAGCGAAGCGAGCCGAAGCGACCCGCCTGTGGATAGCCCCGGCGCCGACCGGCCGGACGCCGTAGCTTCACGCCATGGCGTATCTCTACGTGCTCGAGTGCCGAGACGGCACGCTGTACACCGGCAGCACGATCGACCTCGAACGACGACTCGCCGCTCACCAGATCGGCGAGGGCGCTGAGTACACCCGCCACCGCCTCCCCGTGAAGCTGCTCTGGTGCGCCCAGTTCGACCGGATCGAGGACGCATTCCGCTGGGAGAAGCGGATGCAGGGATGGAGCCATGCGAAGAAGCTGCGCTTCATCGCCGGCGGCGTGGAGGCGATCCGCGGCTACAGCGCGGAGGACCGCCGAAGACGCCTGTCATCCCCATCGGATACGGGCGCTTGAGGCCGGTCATCTCGACTCGCTCCGCTCGCTCGATAACCGAGGTGCGCGCACTCGCTCGATAACCGTGACCGGCGTCAGGCGGACTCGAGGATGGCCGTCGCGCCCAGTCCGCCGGCGGCGCAGACCGAGATCAGCGCGCGGGCGGGCTTTCCGGTCTCGGCCGCGCGGCGGGCGAGCAGCTTCGCGGTCGTCGCGAGGATGCGGCCGCCCGTCGCGGCGAACGGATGCCCCGCCGCCAGCGACGAGCCCGTGACGTTGAGCTTCGCGCGGTCGACAGTGCCGAGGGCGCCGTCCAGGCCCAGCTCGGTGCGGCAGTAGTCGTCGTCCTCCCACGCGGCGAGCGCCGTGAGCACCGTCGCCGCGAACGCCTCGTGGATCTCGACGAAGTCGAAGTCCTCGAGCGCGAGCCCGTTGCGGGCGAGCAGGCGGGGAACCGCGTGCACCGGCGCCATCAGCAGTCCCTCGCGCCCGCCGACGAAGTCGACCGCCGCGGTCTCGGCATCGACGATCCTGGCGAGCACCGGCAGATCCCGCGCTTCCGCCCAGTCGCGCGAGGCGAGCAGCACGGCCGAGGCGCCGTCGGTCAAGGGCGTCGAGTTGCCTGCCGTCATCGTCGGCGTCGTGCCGAGCTTCTTCCCGAAGACCGGGGTGAGCTTCGCGAGCTTCTCCATCGAGGTGTCGGCGCGCAGGTTGTCATCGCGCGTCAGCCCGCGGAACGGCGTCACGAGGTCGTCGAAGAACCCCTCATCCCACGCCTTCGCGAGATTGCGGTGGCTGTTCAGGGCGATCTCATCCTGCGCCTCGCGCGAGATGCGCCAGTGCGCCGTGCTGATGGCCTGGTGCTCGCCCATCGACAGCCCGGTGCGCGGCTCGTCCGTGCCGGGCGCGTGCGGTTTGAGGTCGGCCGGACGCAGCTTCGCGAGCACCCGGAGGCGGTCGCGGAAGGTCTTCGCGCGGGACAGCCTCAGCAGCACGCGGCGCAGCCCGTCGCTGACCGCGATCGGGGCGTCGGAGATCGAGTCCGTGCCACCGGCGATGCCCGACTCGATCTGGCCGAGCCGGATCTTGTTCGACACGGCGATGGCGGCCTCGAGTCCGGTCGCGCACGCCTGCTGCAGGTCGTAGGCCGGCGTCTGGGCCGACAGCGACGAGCCGAGCACGCTCTCGCGGACGAGGTTGAACTCGCGCGAGTGCTTCAGCACCGCACCGCCCACGACCTCGCCGAGCCGCTCGCCCTCGAGGGCGAACCGGGCGACGAGGCCCTCGAGCGCGGCCGTGAACATCTCCTGGTTCGACGCATCCGCGTACTTCTTCCCGGCACGGGAGAACGGGATGCGGTTGCCGCCGACGACGTAGGCGTCGCGCGGGCTGCGGGTCTCGGTCGTTGAGATGTCCGTCATGTCCCGATGGTCTCACGCGCTCCCGGGCCACGGCCCGGGGAATGTGGCGCGGCATCGCTCCGGTATCTTGAAGTCGAGAGAATCGGTGCCCGGCCCGCGGGCTGGAGGCGCCGATCAGCTGACGACCACAGGAGCTTCTTCCGCATGTCGAAGATCATCTACACGCACACCGACGAGGCGCCCCTGCTGGCGACGTACTCGTTCCTGCCGATCGTCGCGAGCTTCGCGGCGAAGGCCGGGATCGAGCTCGAGACCCGCGACATCTCGCTCGCCGGTCGCATCCTCGCTCAGTTCCCCGAGCGCCTCACCGAGGAGCAGCGCATCGGCGACGCGCTGAGCGAGCTCGGCGAGCTGGCCAACGACCCCGCGGCCAACATCATCAAGCTGCCGAACGTGTCGGCGTCGGTGCCGCAGCTCGAGGCGGCAATCGCCGAACTGCAGGCACTCGGCTTCGACGTGCCCGACTACCCCGGCAACCCCGAGACCGACGAGGAGCGCGACTTCGCGGCGCGCTACGACAAGGTCAAGGGCTCCGCCGTGAACCCGGTGCTGCGCCAGGGCAACTCCGACCGCCGCGCCCCCGCGTCGGTCAAGGCCTACGCGAAGGCGCACCCGCACTCGATGGGCGCCTGGAGCGCCGATTCGAAGACGAACGTCGCCACCATGGGCCACGACGACTTCTTCTCGAACGAGAAGTCGGTCGTCATCCCCGCCGACGACACGCTGCGGATCGAGCACGTCGGGCAGGACGGATCCGTCACCGTGCTCAAGAGCGATCTGAAGGTGCTCGCGGGCGAGGTCGTCGACTCGACGTTCATGAGCGCCAAGGCGCTCGACGCGTTCCTCGCCGAGCAGGTCGAGCGCGCGAAGGCCGAGGGCGTGCTGTTCTCCGTGCACCTCAAGGCGACGATGATGAAGGTCAGCGACCCCATCCTGTTCGGTCACGTGGTGAAGACCTTCTTCAAGCCCGTGTTCGAGAAGTACGGCGCCGACCTCGCCGCCGCCGAGCTGTCGCCCAACGACGGCCTCGGCGCGATCTACGCGGGCCTCGACGCGCTCCCCAACGGCGCCGAGATCAAGGCGGCGTTCGACGCGGCGCTGAACGAGGGCCCCGCCCTCGCGATGGTGAACTCCGACAAGGGGATCACCAACCTGCACGTTCCGAGCGACGTCATCGTGGACGCGTCGATGCCGGCGATGATCCGGATCGGCGGTCACATGTGGGGACCGGACGGCAAGGAGGCCGACACCCTCGCCGTCATCCCCGACTCGTCGTACGCCGGCATCTACCAGGCGGTGATCGACGACTGCAAGGCGAACGGCGCCCTCGACCCCGCGACGATGGGCACCGTCCCGAACGTCGGCCTGATGGCGCAGGCGGCCGAGGAGTACGGCTCGCACAACAAGACGTTCGAGATCTCGGCTCCGGGCACCGTCCGGATCGTGAACTCGGCGGGCGAGTCGCTGACCGAGCACGAGGTCGAGGCCGGCGACGTGTGGCGCGCCTGCCAGACGAAGGACGCCGCGATCCGCGACTGGGTGAAGCTCGCCGTGACGCGTGCCCGCCTGTCGAGCACCCCCGCGGTGTTCTGGCTCGACGCCGGCCGCGCGCACGACGCGAACCTCATCGCGAAGATCGAGAAGTACCTCGGCGAGCACGACACCGAGGGCCTCGAGCTCCACGTCATGGCCCCGGCCGAGGCGACGCTCTTCTCGCTCGCCCGCATCCGCCAGGGCCTCGACACCATCTCGGTGACGGGAAACGTCCTTCGCGACTACAACACCGACCTGTTCCCGATCCTCGAGGTCGGCACGTCGGCGAAGATGCTCTCGATCGTCCCGCTGATGGCGGGCGGCGGCCTGTTCGAGACCGGTGCCGGCGGCTCGGCCCCGAAGCACGTGCAGCAGCTCGTGCAGGAGAACTACCTGCGCTGGGACTCGCTCGGAGAGTTCTTCGCGCTCGCGGCCTCGTTCGAGCACCTCGCGCAGACCACCGACAACGCCAAGGCGCAGGTGCTCGCCGACACCCTCGACCGCGCGACGGGCACGTTCCTCGACGAGGACCGCTCCCCCGGCCGCAAGCTCGGCACGATCGACAACCGCGGCTCGCACTTCTACCTCGCCCTCTACTGGGCGCAGGAGCTCGCCAAGCAGACGGAGGACGCCGAGCTCGCGGCCGCGTTCGCCCCGCTCGCCGAGAAGCTCACGGCGGACGAGAAGACGATCGTGGAGGAGCTGATCGCGGTGCAGGGATCGCCTGCCGACATCGGCGGCTACTACCGTCCCGACGCGGAGAAGACCACCGCGGTGATGCGTCCCTCGACGACGTTCAACCAGGCGATCGACACGCTGTAAGCCGCGTCCCGCCGTCCGACGGCCCCGATCCTGCACGCCAGGATCGGGGCCGTCGTCGTCGCGCGTCATCGATTGGAATGCCGAAGTCAGGTAATGCTAAGTTAGGCAAGCCTCACCCGATCCTGAGGCCCTCCCCACCACAGCTTCGAAGGGATCCCCCTTGCGCATCTCCCGCATCCTGGGCGCGACGGCCGTCGCCGCCGCCGTGACCGCCTCGCTGGCGGCCTGCTCCACCTCCTCCGCCCCCGCCGGCGAGTCCTCGGCTCCCGCGGGCGAGGCCGGCGTCTTCCCCGTCGAGGTCGAGCACGCGCTCGGCACCACGACGATCGAGGCGAAGCCCGAGCGCGTCGCCTCCATCGGCTGGGGCAACCAGGATGTGGCGCTCGCCCTCGGCGTCGCTCCCGTCGGAGCGGATGACCAGACCTGGTCGATGGACGGCACGGACGGCCTCGGACTGTACGAGTGGACGACCGACGCGTACGCCGAGCTCGGCGCGGAGGAGCCGGTGATCTTCGACACCACGGCCGGCATCGACTTCGAGGCGATCGCGGACACGCAGCCCGACCTCATCATCGCCGCCTACTCCGGCCCGACGGAGGAGGAGTACGCGACGCTCACCGAGATCGCCGACACCGTCGCCTACCCGGGCGTCGCCTGGTACACACCGTGGCGCGACAGCATCCTGACCAACTCGAAGGCGCTCGGCCTCGAAGCAGAGGGCAAGGCGCTCGTCAGCGACCTCGAGAAGCAGATCGAGGATGCGACCGCCGACGCCGACTTCGAGGGCAAGACCGCCGCGTTCCTCTTCCTGAACGCCGCCGACCTGTCGACGACCTCGGTCTACGCCACCGGCGACTCGCGCGCCGCGTTCCTCGCCGACCTCGGCTTCGAAGTGCCGCAGGCCGCGAAGGACGCCGCCGACGCGGGCACCTTCTACGCCGACATCTCGGCCGAGAACGTCGACAAGCTCGCGGACGTCGACGTGATCGTCTCCTACGGCGGCGATGAGCTGCTTCCCGCCCTCCAGGCCGACCCGCTGTGGAGCACGCTTCCCGCCGTCAAGAGCGGCTCGGTCGTCACTGTCGGCGCCGGCGACGACCTGAGCGGCGCCGTCTCGCCGACGGCCCTGTCCATCCCGTGGATGCTCGACACCTACGTGGGCCTGCTGAGCGACGCCGCCGCCAAGGCAGAGTGACCCTCCAGACCGACGAGACGCGGCGCGCGGCCGGCCCCCAGCCGGCTGCGCGCCGCCGTCCGCTCGTCCTCCTCGGGATCGGCGCCGCCGTCGGCGTCGCCGTCATCCTGTCCCTGACCCTCGGGTCGAGGCCCGTCTCGCTCGCGGAGGTCGCCGACGGCCTGTCCGCGTGGCTGGAAGGCCGCACGGCCGAAGGGATCGGCGCGATCGCCGTGCAGGAGCGCATCCCGCGCACCGTGCTCGCCCTCGTCGCCGGGGCCGCCCTGGGGCTCTCCGGTGCGCTGATGCAGGCGGTCACCCGCAATCCGATCGCCGACCCCGGCATCCTCGGCGTCAACACCGGCGCCGCTCTGTTCGTCGTGTGCGGCATCGCCTTCCTCGGCATCACCTCGCCCCTTCAGTACCTGGGGCTCGCCCTCGTGGGAGGCACCCTCGCGGCGGCCTTCGTGTACGTCGTCGGCTCGCTGGGGCCCGGCGGCTCCACCCCGATCAAGCTCGCCCTCGCCGGGGCCGCGACGACGGCCGCGCTGTCGTCACTGGTGAGCGCCGTGCTGCTGCCGCGCATCGCGGCGATGGACGCCTTCCGCTTCTGGCAGGTGGGCGGGGTCGCCGGCGCCGACTGGGCGACCCTGGGCGTCATCGCCCCGCTGCTCGCCGTCGCCGCTCTCATCGCGCTGTTCTGCGCCCCCGCTCTGAACGCCCTCGCGCTCGGCGACGAGGTCGCCGTCGGGCTCGGCGTCAAGGTGGGCGCTGCCCGACTTATCGCGTCGGCCGCCGGCGTCGCCCTCTGCGCGGCCGTCACCGCGATCGCGGGACCGATCGCCTTCGTCGGGCTTATGGTCCCGCACGTCGCCCGCCTGCTCTTCGGCCCCGACCAGCGGTGGATCCTCCCGGTCTCCGCGCTGGGAGGCGCCGCCCTGCTCGCCGTCTCCGACACGATCGGACGCCTCATCGGCTACCCGGGCGAGGTCGAGGCGGGCATCATCACCGCCTTCGTCGGCGCACCGATCCTCGTCCTGATCGCCCGTCGCACCCGGATGAAGGCCGTCTGATGGCCGTCTCCGCTCCCCCGTACGAGGCCACGGCGGTCATCCGCCTCGGCCGCCGGCGACGCGCCCGCCGGCGGATCGTCGCGCTGAGCGTGCTCGGCGCCGTGCTGATCGCACTCATGGCCGCCATGCTCATGCTGGGCAACACGATCTACCCGGTGCAGGACGTCGTCGCCGTGATCCTCGGCGAGAAGGTGCCCGGTGCCTCGTTCACCGTCGGGTCGCTGCGCATCCCCCGCATGATCACGGGCATCCTCGCCGGCATCGCCTTCGGCATCGCGGGGACGACATTCCAGACCATGCTGCGCAATCCGCTCGCGAGCCCCGACGTCATCGGCATCACCTCGGGCGCCAGCGCGGCGGCCGTGCTGTGCCTCGTCGTCCTCCACTGGGGCACCGCCGCGACGACAATGACCGCGCTCCTGGTCGGCATCGGCACCGCCGCCCTCATCTACGTCGCCGCGCGCGGCGGGGAGTCGACCGGCGGCCGCCTGATCCTCATCGGCATCGGCATCGGCGCGATGCTCGACGCCGTCGTCGCCTACCTCGTTCAGCGCGCCGCCGACTGGGACGTCGCCGCGGCGATGCGGTGGCTGACCGGCAGCCTCAACGGATCGAAGTGGGAGCTCCTCGCGCCCCTCGCGATCGCGACGGCCGTGCTCGTGCCGCTCATCCTGCTGCTCTCGCGCGATCTGCGCGCCCTCGAGCTCGGCGACAGCTCGGCCACCGCCCTGGGCGTGCGGGTCGACCGGGCGCGACTGCTGCTCATCGTCGCCGCCGTCGCGCTCGCCTGCTTCGCCACCGCGACGACCGGCCCGATCGCGTTCGTCGCCTTCCTCGCGGGGCCGATCGCGTCCCGCTTCGTCGGCCCCGGCACGAGCCTGACCATCCCGGCTGCGCTCACCGGCGCCGTGCTCGTGCTCGCGGCCGACCTGATCGGCCAGTTCGCGTTCGACGTGTCGTTCCCGGTCGGCGTGATCACCGGCGTCCTCGGCGCT
This sequence comes from Microbacterium paludicola, assembly GCF_039529675.1. Classification (NCBI taxonomy): domain Bacteria; kingdom Bacillati; phylum Actinomycetota; class Actinomycetes; order Micrococcales; family Microbacteriaceae; genus Microbacterium; species Microbacterium paludicola. The sequence continues at coordinate 18,186 of NZ_BAAANG010000017.1, read as the reverse complement.
CCGTACCTGCTCTATCTGCTCATCCGCACAAACCGCTCGGGAGGTTCCTCGTGACCGTCCAGTCAACGCTTCAGGCGACGCAGCTCGTCTCGGGATACGGCGCCGCACCGATCGTGAAGGGCGTCGACCTCACGGTGGCGAGCGGACGGATCAGCGTGATCGTGGGCGCCAACGCCTGCGGCAAGTCGACGCTGCTGAAGACGCTCGCCCGGCTGATCCAGCCCCAGGCGGGAAGCGTTGTGCTCGATGGGCAGAGCATCAGCACGATCCCGACCAAGCAGCTCGCCCGCACGCTGGGGCTCCTCCCCCAGTCGCCGATCGCCCCCGAGGGCATCGCCGTCGCCGACCTCGTCGGCCGGGGCCGCCACCCGCACCAGAAGCTGTTCCGCTCGTGGTCTGCGGCGGATGACGCGGCGGTGGCCGAGGCGCTCGCGGCGACGGACATCTCGGACCTCGCCGACCGCGCCGTCGACGAGCTGTCGGGCGGGCAGCGCCAGCGGGTCTGGATCGCCATGGCCCTCGCGCAGGAGACCGGCGTGCTGCTGCTGGATGAGCCGACGACCTTCCTCGACGTCGCCCACCAGATCGAGGTCCTCGACCTGCTCACCGACCTCAACCGCTCGAAGGGCACCACGATCGTGATGGTGCTCCACGACATGAACATGGCCGCCCGCTACGCCGACCACATCTTCGCGATGTGCGCGGGCGAGCTGATCGCCAGCGGCGCTCCCGCGGAGGTCATGACGAGCGATCTCATCTCCCGGGTGTTCGGTCTCGACTCGCTGGTGATCCCCGACCCGGTCTCCGGCGCGCCGATGGTGCTGCCGCGCGGACGCCACCACGTCCTGGCCGACGCCGCCGCCTGACCTGCCGCGACGCGGCCGGCCGCATTACCCTGGCGGTATGGCGAAGGCGATCCAGTACACCGAGCTCGGCGGGCCAGAGGTCCTCACCCTGAACGAGATCCCGGATCCGGTCGCCGGTCCGGGTCAGGTGACCGTGCGGATCGAGGCGGCGGGCGTCAACCCGATCGACTGGAAGCTGCGCGAGGGGATCCGGCCGACACCGCCGTTCACGGGTCCGCGCGGCACCGGGACCGACGGCGCCGGCCACATCACCGGCGTCGGCGAGGGAGTCGACGGCTTCCGCATCGGCGATCCGGTCGTCTTCACCGGGGCACCCGGCGCCTATGCGACGGACATCGCCGTCCCGGCCGAGAAGGTGTTCGCGCGTCCCGCGCGCGTGACGGCCGGCGTGGGCGCGGCCCTCGGCATCCCGGTCGGCACGGCGTACCAGGCGATCCGCTCTCTCGGCATCCGCGGCGACGACACCCTGCTGATCCACGGGGCCTCCGGCTCGGTGGGCCAGGCGGCCGTGCAGCTCGCCGCGCTCGCCGGCGCGCGCGTGATCGGCACGACGAGCGATGCGCGCGCCGAGCGCGTCGCCGACCTCGGCGGAGAGCCGATCGCATACGGCGACGGGCTCGTCGACCGGGTCCGGTCGGCCGCCGCGGGCGGCGTCACGGCGATCCTCGACTTCGCGGGCACCGACGAGGCGATCGACGCATCGCTCGAGCTGCTCGAGGACCGCGACCGGATCGCGACGATCGTGCGTGGTCCGGATGCCGCCGAGTTCGGCATCCGCGCGTTCGGCGGCGGATCTCCCGTCCCGCTCACGGCGCAGCAGGAGACCTGGCGCCTCGAGGCGATCCCGGTCGTTCTCGCGCTGCTCGCGGCGGGCCGGTTCTCGGTCGAACTCGGCGAGCGGTACGCGCTCGAGCAGGCGGGCGAGGCCCAGCGCGCGAGCCGCGAGGGCGCGCCCGGCAAGCTGCTGATCGTCCCCTGACGGATCGTTGGCATGTCGGCGCCAGCGCCTAGGCTCGACGTATGAGTGCACTGCGCTGGGGAATCCTCGCCACGGGCGGAATCGCGCACGCGTTCGCCTCCGATCTGCAGACCGCGGGCCTCGACCTCGTCGCCGTCGGCTCCCGCTCGCAGGCTTCCGCCGACGCCTTCGCGGCCGAGTTCGACATCCCGCGCGCCCACGGCTCGTACGCGGACCTCGCCGCGGATCCGGATGTCGACATCATCTACGTCTCGACGCCGCATCCGATGCACGCCGAGAACGCACGCCTGGCGCTCGAGGCCGGCAAGCACGCGCTCGTCGAGAAGTCGTTCACCGTGAACCGCGCCGAGGCCCAGGGCCTGCGCGACCTCGCCGCCGACAAGGGCCTGCTCGTCATGGAGGCGATGTGGACCCGCTACCTGCCCCACATGGTGCGCGTGCGCGAGATCATCGACGCCGGCACGCTGGGCGAGATCCGCACGGTCTTCGCCGACCACACCCAGAAGATCACCGACGACCCGTCCCACCGGCTCAACGCCCTGCCGCTCGGCGGCGGCGCGCTGCTGGATCTCGGCATCTACCCGATCTCGTTCGTCTGGGACATCCTGGGCGCCCCGACCACCGTGCAGGCGGCCGCGCGTCTCGGCGACACGGGCGCGGATGCCGAGGTCGCCACCCTCATGACCCACGCGTCGGGCGCCCTGTCGACGACCGTGTCGTCGTCGCGCGGCAGCGGGCCGAACACCGCGCACATCGTCGGCACCGAGGCGCGGATCGACATCGACCGCGTCTGGTACAGCCCGACGTCCTTCACCGTGACCGCGCCCGACGGCTCGATCCTCGAGCGCTACGAATCGCACGTCGAGGGTCGCGGCATGCAGTACCAGGCGCTCGCCGCCGAGCGCTTCGTCGCCGAGGGCACCCTCGAGGGGCGTGAACTCCCCATCGACGAATCCGTCGCCATCATGGGCACCCTGGACGACATCCGCCGACAGATCGGTGTGAGCTATCCGAGCGAGAACTGACGCGCTCTCCGACGTCCATCCCTCCCCCGAACAGGACAGAGCACGACATGGCTGAAACCACCGACGCCCGCGTCGCCGTCTACCTCGACTTCGACAACATCGTGATGAGTTGGTACGACCGCGTGCACGGTCGCAACTCATACAGCAAGGACCGGCAGAAGATCGCCGAGGACCCGACGGATCCCGAGGTCGCCGCGAAGCTCGCGCTCGCCACGATCGACGTCGGCGCGATCATCGACTACGCGGCGTCGTTCGGCACGCTCGTGCTGACGCGGGCGTACGCCGACTGGTCGTCTCCCGTCAACGCGATCTACCGCTCGCAGCTCGTCGGCCGCGCGGTCGACCTCGTGCAGCTGTTCCCCGCGGCCGCGTACGCGAAGAACGGCGCCGACATCCGCCTCGCCGTGGACACGGTCGAGGACATGTTCCGTCTTCCCGACCTCACGCACGTCGTGATCGTCGCGGGCGACTCCGACTACGTGCCGCTCGCCCAGCGCTGCAAGCGCCTCGGCCGCTACGTGATCGGCCTCGGTGTCGCCGGGTCGACCGCGAAGTCGCTGGCCGCCGCGTGCGACGAGTTCGAGGCGTACGACACGCTCCCGGGCGTGACGCTGCCGAAGAAGCCGAAGGCCGCCGCCGGCAAGGCCGAGACGAAGGAGGCGGCGGCCGCGGAGGCGACCGGATCCGACGCCTCGCCCGCGGAGTCGGCGACGACGCAGCGAAGCCGCCGCGCGTCGCGGGCCAAGCAGACGCCGCCGCCCGAGGAGGACACGCTCGTCCCGTTCGACGAGATCCCGCCGGAGGACCTTCACGCCGCCGCCTCGCGCCTGCTCGAGCGGGCGCTGCGCCTCGGCCGCGACAAGGGTGACGACGCCGAATGGCTGCACACCTCCGCGGTCAAGCAGCACATGCGCCGGATGGACCCCTCGTTCAGCGAGAAGACCCTCGGCTTCCGCTCCTTCACCGACTTCGTGAAGTCGCGCGAGCAGCTTGCCGAGGTGCAGGAGAGCGGGCACGAGCGCCTCGTGCGCCTGAAGGACTGACCCGCCGCAGGCGGACGCGAGATCGATCGACTCACCCCGGGAAAGCGGTTTCTCCGCTAGCGTGACGGTGTGCGCCGGTACTTCCTCGACCTGGGACCGCTGCGCACGTCGCCCGCCTACCTGCGGTTCTGGACGAGTGGCGTCGCCGGCGGCATCGGCGTGCAGCTCACGGCGGTCGCGATCGGCATCCAGGTCTACGAGCTGAGCGGATCCACGGCCGCGGTCGCGCTCGTGGGCGGCCTCGCGCTCGCCCCGATGGTCGTGATGGGCGTGATCGGCGGCGCGATCGTCGACGCGTTCGACCGGCGCCGTGTGCTGATCGTCGCGTCGGCCATCTCGTTCGTCGCGCCGGTCGGGATCGCCGCCCTCGCGTGGGGCGAGGTGACCCAGCTGTGGCCGTACTACGTGTTCACGACGCTGTCGTCGACGATGGGCGCCCTCGTCGGCGCCGCGCGCTTCGCGATCCACCCCCGCCTCGTCCCCCGCGAGCAGCTTCCCGCCGTCGCGGCGCTGAGCGGCCTGAGCGCGGGGCTGCAGGCCGCGGTCGGTCCGGCCCTGGCGGGAATCCTCGTCGCGACCGTCGGCTTCGCGTGGACCTACTCGATCGACGTGCTGCTGTTCCTGATCGGCTTCTGGGGCATCCTGTCGCTTCCCGCGATCGTTCCCGAGGGCCGATCCGAGACCGGCCTGACGGCGATCGCCTCGGGCTTCCGGTTCCTGCGCCACGCGGGGAACCTTCGTACGGCCATCTGGCTGCAGCTCGTGACCTTCGTATTCGGCCGCAGCTACGCGATCCTCCCCGCGGTCGGCGCCCTGGTGGTGGGCGGGAACGCCAGCGTCGTCGGGCTGCTGACCGCGGCCGGAGCGGTCGGCGTCATCCTCAGCGGCCTGTTCTCGGGGCGGGCGGGCGGCGTGCGACGGCACGGTGCCGCGGCCACCGCCGGCACCGTCGCGATGGGCGCGGCGGTCGCGCTGTTCGGCGCTCTGCTGTGGGGATTCGACGCCGCCGACCGCTCGATCTCGGAGGCGCGGTCCGACGTGCTGGCGCTTGTCGTGCTGTGCGTGGCGCTGGTCCCCGTGGGCGCCGCCGACAACGTCGCCGGCATCTTCCGCACGACGATGATGCAGTCGGCCACGCCCGACGCGCTGCGCGGACGTCTGCAGGGAATCAACACGCTCGTGCTCACCGCGGGGCCGCGCGCCGGCGACGTGTACGCCGGCCTGCTGGCGGCCGGCGGCATCCTGTGGTTTCCTCCTCTCCTCGGCGGCCTGCTGATCGCCGCCCTCGCCCTGCTGGCGGCGCGCCTGCGCCCCGGATTCCGTGACTACGACGCGATGGAGCCCGTGCCATGACCCCACACCCTCCCGGACCGACCGCCGACCGTCCGCTCAAGCTCGAGCGGATCTCCCGACTGCTGGATGAGCGCGGCGCCGACCGCATCCTGCTCACCCAGCCCGAGAACCTCGCGTGGCTCCTGGAGGGGGCGCGCACGAGCGTGCCGCTCGGCGGGCCGCCGGTCTTCTCCGCGACCGTCCACCGCGACGGCGAAGTCCTGGTGACGGCCCCCGCGAACGAGGCGGACCGCCTGGCGGCCGAGGAGGTCTCCGGCGCAGCGATCAAGGTCGTCGACTGGTTCGCCGACCTCACGACGCCGGGCATCCTGCGCGACACCGACGTGGTCGAGGAGCTGCGCGCGGCCCGGGCCTCGCTGCTGCCGATCGAGCGGGAGCGGTACGCCGCGCTCGGCCGCGACGCGGCACGAGCGATGACGGCCGTGCTGCGCGAGGCCCGGCCCGAGACGACCGAGCGGCAGCTCGCCGCCGCCCTCGCCGCCGCCGTCATCACGGCCGGTGCCGAGCCCGCGGTCCTGCTCGTCGCCGGTGCCGAGCGGGGCGGCGTGCAGCATCCGCTCCCCACCGACGCGCCCCTGGGCGGCCGGGCGATGGCCGTGCTCACCGCCCGCCGGCACGGTCTGAACGCCAGCCTCAGCCGCTGGGTGTCGTTCGGCGAGCCCGAGCCGGATGCGCAGCGCGCGATCCGCGAGGTCGAGGCGGACGTGTTCGCCGCCACGCGGCCCGGACGCCCGCTGCAGGATGTGCTCGCCGACATCCGCGCGGCGTACGCGCGCCAGGGGTTCGGCGACGACGGCTGGCTGCGTCACCACCAGGGCGGGCCCGCCGGCTACCTGGGCCGCGACCCGAAGGTCGCCCCCGGCACGGCGGGTGCCGTGCACGCGGGGCAGGCATTCGCCTGGAACCCGTGGGCGCCCGGCGCGAAGGTCGAGGACACCGTGGTGGTCGACGACGACGGCATCGAGGTGCTCACGGTCGACCCCGACTGGCCGACGACCGACGTGCGCGGGCTCGCCCGTCCCGTCGACGTCGACCTCTCCTGACGGGAGATCCGCATGCGACTCGACGACATCCAGATCCGCGATCCGTTCGTCCTCTTCGACGGCGACACCCGTCGCTACCACCTGGTCGGCAGCACCGATGCGAACATCTGGTCGGGCCCCGCCACCGGCTTCGACACCTACTGGAGCGATGACCTCGACGAGTGGCACGGCCCGACGGCGGCGTTCCGGCCGACGCCGGACTTCTGGTCGCACACGCAGTACTGGGCACCCGAGGTGCATCGCTACGGCGACGCGTTCTACATGTTCGCGACCTTCACGGCCGAGGGCGAGCGCCGGGGCACGCAGGTGCTGCGAACGGATCGCCCGGAGGGACCGTACGCGCCGTGGTCGGACGGCCCTCTGACGCCGCGCGAGTGGGAGTGCCTCGACGGCACGCTTCACGTGGAGGACGGCACGCCCTACCTCGTGTTCTGCCACGAGTGGAAGGACGTCGGCGACGGCGAGGTGCAGGCGATCCGGCTGACGGACGATCTGCGCGGCACTGTCGGCGATCCGGTGCTGCTGTTCCGCGCGTCGGAGGCGCCGTGGGCGCGGTCGATCGAGCGTCCGGAGTTCCCGCGGGTGTTCGTCACCGACGGCCCCTCGATGCACCGGGCCGCCGACGGGCGTCTGCTGATGCTGTGGTCGGGCTTCGGCGATCAGGGCTACGCGATGGGCTTGGCGACCTCCCGGTCGGGGTCGATCGCGGGGCCGTGGACGCAGGCGGAGCAGCCGATCTGGGCGGCCGACGGCGGCCACGGGATGATCTTCGCCGACGCCGCGGGCGGGCTCTACCTCACGCTTCACACACCGAACCGGACGCCGGATGAGCGCGCGCGGTTCTTCCCCCTGGAGGAGACGGACGAGGGCCTGCGGCTGAAGGACTGAGCGGCCGCGGCGAGAACACACCGCCCGCCGCGCGTCCACATGCGCCCCGCGAGAACACACCCCGCAGGACGGGACCTCGCGGCGAGGGTGTGTTCTCGCGGCCGCTCAGGCCCGCACGCGAGAGGCGGCCGGCACGTACCGCAGGGGCTCGAACGCCCCGGCGACCACGGCGCGCAGCGCCTCGAGGTCGCCCGAGACGAAGCCGGCCGTCCGCGCCTGCACCAGCAGGTTGCCGATCGCGGTCGCCTCGACGGGACCGGCGAGCACCGGCAGACCGGCGCGGTCGGCGAGACGCTGGCACAGCAGCGTGTTGAGCGCGCCGCCGCCGACAACGTGGATCGTCTCGACCGGCACGCCCGACAGCTCCGATGCCTTCCGCACAGCCTTCGCGAACGCCTCGGCGAGGCTCTCGACGATGAGGCGGGCGAACGCGGGGCGCGACGGCGGCACCGGGAGGCCCCGCTCGCTCAGCCACGCGGCGATCCGCGCCGGCATGTCGCCCGGGGCGAGGAACACCGCGTCGTTCGCGTCGAACACCGCGTCCGGCGCCGGCGCGTGCGCGGCCTGCTTCAGCAGATCCGGAAGGTCGATGTCGCGCCCCGACTCGTCCTCCCAGGCCCGCACGCTCTCGCTCAGCAGCCACAGTCCCATGACGTTGTGGAGGAAGCGCACCCGCCCGTCGACGCCGCCCTCGTTGGTGAAGTTCGCCTCGCGCGCGGCGTCGGTGAGCACGGGGTGCTCGGTCTCGACGCCGACCAGGCCCCAGGTGCCGCACGAGATGTAGGCCGCGCGGTCGGCCCGCATCGGCGCGGCGACGACGGCCGACGCCGTGTCGTGCGAGCCGACCGCGACGACCGGAGCCTGGCCGCCGAGCTCGGCGGCGACGTGCGGCAGCAGGCCGCCCAGTTCCGTCCCCGGATCCACGAGGGAGGGCAGGATGCCGGCGGGCACGCCGATGCGCTCCGCCAGCGCCAGATCCCACTCCCGGGTGCGCACATCCAGCAGGCCGGTCGTGGACGCGTTGGTGCGCTCCGCGACGCGGGCGCCCGTGAGCATCCATCCGATCAGGTCGGGCACAAGCAGCAGGCCGTCGGCGAGGCCCAGCAGGTCTCCCTCGGCGGCGAGCTGATACAGCGTGTTGAACGGCAGGAACTGCAGGCCGTTGCGCCGGTAGAGCTCCTCGAGCGGGGCGACGGCGTGAACCGCCTCGACGCCCGACGCGGTGCGCTCGTCCCGGTAGTGGAACGGCACGCCCAGCATCCGGTCGCCGCGCATGAGCGCGTAGTCGACCGCCCACGAGTCGACGCCGATCGACGCGATGGCCGGCTCGCTGCGGAACGCCCGCGACAGGCCGTCCAGCGCACCTCGGTGGAGGCCGATCAGGTCCCAGTGAAGCCCGGAGGGCGTGCGCACGGGCGTGTTCGGGAACCGCCCGACGGTCTCCATCGAGATGGCGCCGCCCTGGAAGCGCCCCAGGATGACCCGCCCGCTCGTGGCGCCGAGGTCGACCGACGCGACCGCCCCGCCTCTGGCGCTCACGAGAGGCCGCCGGGAGTCCGGGCCGTTTCGACTCGCTGCGCTCGCTCAACGAGCGAGGATTCCTCCTGCTGGTTGAGCGAGGAGCGCAGCGACGAGTCGAAACCGTGCAACTCGCTCATCGCAGGAACGCCTGCGCGACGCCCGAGTCGACCGGGATGTGCAGGCCCGTGGTGCGGCTGAGCTCGGGCCCGGTGAGCACGTACACCGCATCGGCGACGTTCTCGGGCACGACCTCGCGCTTGAGGATCGTGCGGTTCGCGTAGAACTGGCCGAGCTCCTCCTCGGGGATGCCGTACGTCTTCGCGCGGTTGGCGCCCCACCCGGAGGCGAAGATGCCGGATCCGCGCACGACGCCGTCGGGGTTGATGCCGTTCACGCGCACGCCGTGCTCGCCGAGCTCGACCGCGAGCAGGCGCACCTGGTGGGCCTGGTCGGCCTTGGTGGCCGAGTACGCGATGTTGTTCGGGCCCGCGAAGACGGAGTTCTTGGACGAGATGTAGACGATGTCGCCGCCCATCCCCTGCTCGATCAGCGGCTTCGCGGCCGCCTTCGAGACGAGGAAGGATCCCTTCGCCATCACGTCGTGCTGCAGGTCCCAGTCCTTCTCGGTGGTCTCCAGCAGCGGCTTCGAGAGCGACAGGCCCGCGTTGTTCACGACGAGGTCGATGCCGCCGAAGGCGAGCAGGGTCGCGTCGATCGCCGCCTGCACTCCCTCGGCGTCGGCGACGTTCGCGGCGACGCCGATCGCGACGTCCGTGCCGCCGAGCTCCGCCGCCGCCGCCTGCGCCTTCTCGAGGTCGAGGTCGGCCACGACGACGCACGCGCCCTCGGCGGCGAGGCGCGTCGCGATCGCCTTGCCGATCCCGGATGCCGCGCCGGTCACGAACGCGATGCGGCCCTGGTGCGTCTTCGGCTTCGGCATCCGCTGGAGCTTCGCCTCCTCGAGCGCCCAGTACTCGATCCGGAACTTCTCGGCGTCCGAGATCGGCGCGTAGGTCGACAGCGCCTCGGCGCCCCGCATCACGTTGATGGCGTTGATGTAGAACTCGCCCGCCACGCGCGCGGTCTGCTTGTTCGCGCCGTAGCTGAACATGCCCACGCCCGGCACCAGCACGATCAGCGGGTCGGCGCCGCGCATGGCGGGGCTGTCCTCGGTCGCGTGCGCCTCGTAGTAGGCCGTGTAGTCGGCGCGGTACTGCTCGTGCAGCTCCTTCAGGCGCGCGATCTGGTCGTCCACCGACGCGGTCGCCGGCAGGTCGAGGATCATCGGCTTGACCTTGGTGCGCAGGAAGTGGTCGGGGCAGCTCGTGCCGAGCGCCGCGAGCTCGGGCGCGCGCTCCGAGGCGAGGAAGTCGAGCACCACGTCGGCGTCGGTGAAGTGGCCGACCATCGGCTTGTCGTGGCTCGCGATGCCGCGGATGGTCGCCGCGAGCGCGGCGGCCTTGGCACGGCGCTCATCCTGCGGCAGGGCCTCGAAGCCCGCGCGCACGCCGCCGAACGGGTCGGCCTTGCCGTGCTCGGCGATGTACTTCTCGGCCGTCTCGATGATCCAGAGCGAGTTGCGCTCCGACTCCTCGCTCGTGTCGCCCCAGGCGGTGATGCCGTGGCCCCCGAGGATCGTGCCGATCGCCTGGGGGTTCGCCTTCTTGATCTCGGCGATGTCCAGGCCCAGCTGGAAGCCGGGGCGACGCCACGGCACCCACACGACCTTGTCGCCGAAGATCCGCGTCGTGAGCTCCTCGCCGTCGGCGGCCGTCGCGATGGCGATGCCGCTGTCGGGGTGAAGGTGGTCCACGTGGGCGGCGTCGACGAGGCCGTGCATCGCCGTGTCGATCGAGGGTGCGGCGCCGCCCTTGCCGTGAAGGCAGTAGTCGAACGCGGCGACCATCTCGTCCTCGCGCTCGATGCCGGGGTACACGTTCACGAGCGCGCGCATCCGGTCGAGACGCAGGGTCGCGAGGCCCTGCTCGGTCAGGGTGCCGAGGTCGCCGCCCGAGCCCTTGACCCACAGCAGCTCGACGGGCTCGCCGGTGACCGGGTCCACGGCCGTGCCCTTCGCCGAGGTGTTGCCGCCGGCGTAGTTCGTGTTCTTCGGGTCGGCCCCGAGCCGGTTGGACCGGGCGATCAGGTCGGCGACGGCCGGGGTCTGCTGCTGGTTCGTCATTGTGTCTCTCTCGAGGATCGGCGAGTTCTTCGGGTGGGTCGGGTCGTCCGGACGGATCCGGATCTCAGGGGCGGAGGATGCGCGCGGCGAACGCGTCGATGGTCGACGCTGCCCCGGGCTTCGCGGGGTCGTTGAGGTGGCCGTGGGTGGTGCCCGGCTCGACGGCGTACTCGACGTCGACGCCTGCGGCACGCAGGTCGTCGACGAACGCCTCGGCCGACACACGCAGCTCGTCGACGTCCGAGGTGATGACGATCGCCGGCGGGAAGCGGGTGAGCCGCTCGGGTCCGGCCATGCCGGGGATCGCCGTGACCGGCGCGCCCTCGGTCGTGCCGTCGAGGTAGTTCTCGTACATCCACGAGACCACCGCGGGCCCGAACTGCTCGGTCAGCCCCGCCGCGGCGAGGCGCTCGGTGAGCTCGGGAGGCGTCGGCGGCTGCGGCGCGTGCAGGGTCGGGTACGCGAGCACCGCGAGCGCGGGCAGCGGGTCACCCTCCTGCATCAGGTGAAGGATGGCGCCCGTTGCCAGGTTGCCGCCCGCGCTGGCGCCGCCGAGGGCGACGCGGTCGGGGGCAATGCCCCATCCCGTCGCCTGCTCGCGCGTCCAGGCGAAGGCGGCCGCCAGCTGCTCCAGCGCGACCGGGTGGTGGACGCCGTCGCGCGCCTCGGCGCCCGAGGCGGCATCCGCCGGCGCCGGGGCGAGCTGGTAGTCGACCGACACGACCGACACACCCCGCGCGGCCAGGCCGCGCGCGACGTGGTCGGCCTCGGGCATGTCGAGGTCGCCGTACGCGAACCCGCCGCCGTGCGCCCAGACCAGCGCCGCGCGGGCCGCGGCGGCCGGATAGACCCGGACCCGCAGGGGCCCGTGCGGGCCGTCGACGACGTGCTCGGTCGTGTCGGTCATGATCGCTCTCCGTCGCCGCTCAGCGGTTGGCCGGGACGTCGGCGGGAAGCGGCACGGTGCGACCGTAGCGCTCCTGCTCGATCTGCTCGAGCGTCTTCCCGTCGGTCTTCGGCGCCCAGACGGTGCCCACGACGAGGGCCGCGACGAGCAGGCCGAGGATGACGAGGCCGAGGTTGCCGAGGCCGATCGTCGACAGCAGCACGGGGAAGACGAGGCTCAGCAGGCCCACCATGACGCGCGCGAGCATAAACAGCAGTCCCTGCGCGCTCGCGCGGTAGCGGGTGGCGAACAGCTCGGCGGTCCACAGGCCGTAGAACGCCTGCGCGCCGATGCCGGCGGACACACCCCACGCGACCGCGAAGACCAGCAGCGAGACCATCCCGGGCGGGGCGTAGACCAGCACGACCCAGCCGACGATGCCGAGAGCCGCGCCGCCGAAGTACAGCCAGCGGCGGCTGACGCGGTCGCCGTAGCGCATGAAGCCGAAGTACGTGGCGGCGGCGGTCAGGCCCCACACCAGCACCTGCAGCAGGTTCTGCTGCACCGGGTCCTCGAGGCCCGCGGCCTCGTACACGCGCGGCTGGAAGATGCCGGCCTGGCCGGCGACGGTGTTCCACAGGCCGTACACGCCGAGCAGGAACGCCAGCGCGCTCCAGTTGCGCGGCTCGCGCAGCAGGCCGATCATGCCGGAGAAGAACGACACGCGCGTGCCGGCCGAGGTGGCGGCGGCCCGCTCCTCCTTCCAGCGGCGCGACTCGGGCAGCCCGCGACGCACCCACCACGTGATCAGGGCGATCACGAACAGGTGAAGGAAGATCAGGCGCGAGCCGAGCAGGCCGAGCGGGCCCACCACCACGGCGAGCAGGAACCCGACGGCCGGGCCGATCGACCAGGCGAGCTGAGCGGTGCCGACGTGGGCGGCGCGCTGCGCATCGGGTGCCTCTTCGGCGATGTAGGTCCACGACGCGGGAACGCCAGCACCGACGGCGATACCCATCAGGATGACGCCCGCGAGCAGCATCGCGAGGCCGCTCGAGAATGTCACGAGCAGGGCGCCGATCATGAACACGATCAGGTCGTAGGTGTAGATGAACTTGCGGCCGAGGCGGTCGCACAGCGGGCCGCCGATCGCGGCGCCGATGGCGGCGCCGAACGCGTTGGCGGACAGGGCGGCCACGAGGCCGACGACGCCGTCGTCGAAGCCGAACGCCTCCTGCCACAGCGACAGGCTCGTGGCGAGCGCGATGATCGCGCCGGCCTCGATGTAGTTCGACATGGCGACGGCGATCGTCGCCTTCCAGGCGGTGAGGGTGCGCTTCTGGGTGGTCATCGTGCTCACGCCCCCCATCCGGCCTGCATGCCGCCGACGCGGTCGGCCTCGATCGTGCGCTGGTAGTCGGAGTCGAGCTGCGCCCGCATCGGGTCGGCCGGCAGGCCGCGGCTCTCGCGCCACTCGGCGAGCGCGGGGCGCACGTCGGTGTAGAAGGCGTCCATGAACACGGCGTTCGCCGCGAGCACGTCGCCCGAGGTCTGCGCGTCGCGCAGGGCGTCGGCGTCCACCAGCAGCGCGCGGGCGGTCATCTCCTGCACGTTCAGCACCGAGCGGATCTGGCCGAGGATCTTGTTCTCGACGTTGTGGCACTGGTCGAGCATGAACGCCACATCCGGGTTGTTCAGGCCCCCTCCGCGGATGACCTCGAACAGGATGCGGAACAGCTGGAACGGGTCGGCCGCGCCGACGATCAGGTCGTCGTCGGCGTAGAAGCGCGAGTTGAAGTCGAACGAGCCCAGCTTGCCGAGGCGCAGCAGCTGCATCACGATGAACTCGATGTTGGTGCCGGGCGCGTGGTGTCCCGTGTCGAGGCACACCATGGCGCGCTCGCCGAGCGCCGCCACCTGCGCGTAGGACGTTCCCCAGTCGGGCACATCCGTGTGGTAGAACGCCGGCTCGAAGAACTTGTACTCGAGCACAAGCCGCTGCTCGCCCGAGAGTCGCTCATAGATGGTCGCGAGCGACTCGTGAAGACGGTCCTGGCGGCCGCGCATGTCGGCCTGGCCCGGGTAGTTGGACCCCTCGGCGAGCCAGATCTTCAGGTCGCGCGAGCCCGTGGCGTTCATCACGTCGATGCACTCGAAGTGGTGGTCGATCGCCTTCTGGCGCACCTTCGGGTCCTCGTGGGTGAGGGCGCCGAACTTGTAGTCGTCGTCCTGGAACGTGTTCGAGTTGATGGTGCCGAGGCTGACGCCGAGGCCCTCCGCGTGGGCGCGCAGGGCGCCGAAGTCGTCGACGAGATCCCACGGGATGTGGAGCGCGACCGAGGGAGCGAGGCCGGTCAGCTCGTTGACGCGCGCGGCGTCGGCGATCTTCTCGAACGGATCCCGCGGGGTGCCGGGCGTGGCGAACACCTTGAAGCGGGTGCCCGAGTTGCCGAACGCCCAGGAGGGGAGCTCGATCGCCTGCTTCTCGAGCGTGGCGAGGATGTCGGCGGAGAGGTTGCTCACGGTGAGGCCTTTCTCACGAGGGGCGGCTTCGCCCCTGCTTGTCGGATGCGGATGGGGAACGGGACGGATCAGGATGCCCCGCGCGCGGCGGCGAGCTGGGTCTCGAGGTGAAACACCTCGGGGTGGATCTCGGCGGCCTGGTCGGGCCGGCCGTCGAGACCGACGAAGAACGGGGCCATCGACTCCTCCCAGCGGGCGGCGACCTCCGACTGGGCGAGGTATGCCTGCGCGGCCTCGTCGTCGTCGGTCACGTAGGTGCCGACGAGCAGGCCGTCGACCAGGTGGAAGATCGAGTAGTCCCGGCGACCGGAGGCGGCGATCTCCTCGAGCATCTCCGGCCAGACGGGGCTGTGACGGGCGATGTACTCGTCGAGCCGCTCGGGCGTGACGCGCAGGGTGAAGCAGATGCGTTGGCTCATCGTCGAGGCGTCCCTCCATTGGGGCGGTGGATACTGCGGCGGTCGGATACTGCGCAGTTGAATCGTTTCAGACAGACTGTACGACATCCTCCGTTCCGGCGCCAGTCCCGCCGGTCCCGGCCTCGATCAGTGGACGAGTTCGCCGCCCCGCGCGGGGCCGTCCCCGTCGCGTCGCTCGATCGCCCGCAGTGAGCGCGCGACGAAGGCGGCGATCTTCTCGGCGCCGCGCACGTGGAAGTGCGTGTCGTCGGCGACGCCGCCGGGCCACTGCGGGTGCTCCCCCGGCCCGAAGTGCGTGAGGAGCCCGCGCGATTCCTCGTCGCCGAGATCCTCGTAGAGCCAGGTCGTGAAGACATTCAGGTCGATCAGCGGCGCGTCGAGCTCCTGGGCGAGGTCGCGCACCGCGTTCGGGTAGTCGCCGTGCGTCGGTGTCACGTGGGCGCGGTCGAACCAGCGCCTCTCGCACGACGTGCAGAGCACGGCGGCCGCCCCGGCCCCGCGGACGTCGCCCACCATCCGTCGCAGCCGGTCGGTGTACCCGCCGCGCGAGGCGAGGATCTCCGGCTGCTTCTGGTCGTTGTGGCCGAACTGGATGATCACGGTGTCACCGGGCCGCACCTGCGACATCAGGTCGTCCCAGGGCTCCTGCAGGAACGACTCGGTCGTCGCTCCGCCGAAGGCGAGGTTGCGGACGGGCGCCTCCACGTGGGCGGCGAGGAAGTCGCCCCAGCCTGTCAGCGGCAGCTCGGCGGGCTTTCCCGGTGCGACGGTGGAGTCGCCGGCGAGGTGGTACGTCATCGCCGGTCAGCCGAGGCGTTCGGCGACCCAGGCCAGCTGCGCCCGGCGCTGGAACGCCCCGCCGCCCTCGTGGTCGTTGAACGGGTAGACCTCGATGGCGCGGTCCTCCGCTCCCCAGGCGTTGAACGCCGCGAAGACCGTCGAGGGCGGGCAGATGACGTCCATGAGGGCCACCGAGAACAGCGTGGGGGCGCCCGCGCGCTTGGCGAGGTTCACGCCGTCGAAGTAGCTCAGCGTGCGATACACCTGCTCCACGCGACCTCGATGGGCCGCGAGGTAGTCGGCGATCTCGCGGTACGGCCGGGCGTCGGTGATCGTCGTCGCGCGCGCGAAGTGGCACAGGAAGGGCACGTCCGGCAGCGCGCCGGCGACGCCGTCGGCAAGCGCCGCCGCGGCGATCGTGATGCCGCCGCCCTGGCTGCCGCCCGTCACGAACAGGGGGATGTCGCCGGCGAGCGCCCGCGCCGTGTCGACCGCGCGCACGGCGTCCGCGTACACCCGGCGGTAGTAGTAGGTCGCGGGGTCCTCGATGCCCTGGGTCATCTTGCCGGGGGTCGCCGATCCCGAGCCGTGCGGGTCAGGGGTGTCACCGGGGCGCCAGTGGCCCCAGCCCTGGCCTCGCGTGTCCACGAGCAGGTGCGCGCAGCCGGCGAGCGGCCAGGACCCGACCTCGTGGGCGAGGCCGCGTCCCCCGCTGTAGCCGATGAACTCGACGATCACGGCGCGCGGGGCGACGCCCGCCGGCACCGTCCACCACGCGCGGATCTCGTCGCCGCCGAAGCCGGAGAACGCCACGTCGCTCGTCTCCACGAGCGTCAGCCCCGTCTCTACCCGTTCGATCCGCGGATCCCAGGCGGCGGCGCGCGTCTCGGCGATCGTCGCCTCCCAGAAGGCGTCGAAGTCGTCGGGCTCGGCGACATCCGGGCGGTACTCGCGCAGCGCTTCGAGGGGCAGGTCGAACAGGGCCATTGATCGGTTCCTTCCGCGCGGCTCCGATGCCGCTCGCAGAAGAACCTAGCGCGGAATGACACGATTCAGCCGCTACGCTCGGCCCATGACGGAGGGGACCCGCCCGCGCGTCACGCGCTGGGCATTCGCGTTGCTCGCGACGGTGCCCGTCGCGCTGTTCGCGAGCATGTATCTCGTCGCCGGCATCACGATCGGCTGGTGCGGCATCAGCGGGTGCAGCGGGGGCGGCTACGGCCTCACGAGCGATCCGAGCGAGTTCTTCACATTCGGGTGCGCGGCGCTGGCCGCTCTGCTCTGGCTCGCCGCGCTCGCGCTGCCGCCGTGGCTGCTGCCGACGCGCCTGCGCATGATCGTCGCCGCCATCGTGGCCCTCGTGCTCGCCCTCGCCATGCTGCTCATCGGCACGTCCGGGTTCGCGCGGGCGTGACGGGTCCGTGATGCCACGGGTCTCCGCGTCTGGGGTTAACGTCGAACGAATGAGGCGATCGTCCTCTGCAGGCGATCGAGTGAGCGAGTCGGAATCAACATGGGCGTGAGCATCCGCGAGGTGGCCGCGAGGGCCGGGGTGTCGGTCGGCACCGTGTCGAACGTGCTCAACCGCCCCGGGTCGGTTCCGCAGGCGACGCTCGAGCGCGTGCGCGCCGCGATCGCCGACCTCGGCTACGTGCGCAACGACGCCGCCCGACAGCTGCGCGCCGGGCGCTCGACGACCGTCGGGCTCGTGGTGCTGGATGCGCGCAACCCGTTCTTCACCGACGTCGCCCGCGGGGCCGACGACGCCGCCGCACGGCACGGACTGTCGGTGCTGATCGGCAACAGCGACGAGCAGCCCGAACGCGAACTGCGGCTCGTGTCGCACTTCGAGGAGCAGCGCGCCCTCGGCCTGCTCATCTCCCCGATCGGCGACGACGTGGCCCGGCTGCGGGAGATCCACGACCGCGGCACCCCGGTGGTGCTCGTCGACCGGACGGTCGAGGGAAGCGGGTTCTCGTCGGTCGCGGTGGACGACATCCACGGCGGAGAGCTCGCCGCCCGCCACCTGCTCGAGACGGGACGACGTCGCCTCGCCTACATCGGCGGTCCTGTGAGCCTGCGTCAGGTCGAGGATCGCGCCGAGGGAGCCCGCCGCGCGGTGGCGGCCGTCGCGGGCGCGACCCTGGAGACGGTGCCGGTCGCGTCACTCACCGTGGCCGAGGGGCGTGCCGCGGGTGAACGGATCGCCGCGATGCCGGCGGCCGAGCGCCCCGACGCGGTCTTCGCGGCGAACGACCTGATCGCGCTGGGAGTGCTGCAGGCTCTGGTGCAGGCCGGCGTCTCGGTGCCGGATGACGTCGCGCTGATCGGCTACGACGACATCGACTTCGCGTCGGCGGCGGCCGTCCCGCTGTCCTCCATCCGCCAGCCGAGCCACCGGATGGGCGAGACCGCGCTGTCGATCCTCGTCGAGGAGGCGGCCGACCCGTCGCTCGAGCCGCGCGTCGTGGTCTTCGAACCGGAGCTCGTCGTGCGGGCCTCGACCGCGCCGAACGCCCGCTGAGCGACCGAAGCCTCCTGCTCGTCCAGCGAGCGGCAACTCCTGCTCAATGAGCAAGCGAAGCCTCTGCTCGTTGAGCGAGCGAAGCGAGTCGAAACAGTGAGGATGTTTAGTGGGTTCCTCGGGGCGCGTTCTGACCTGAGTCGAAACTGACGCC
>NZ_BAAANG010000016.1:0-12576 GCF_039529675.1 Microbacterium paludicola | reverse complement strand
TCACAGCCTGACCACGACACGAAGGATCACACGATCACCGATACACCACGTCCCAGGACTTGACCCAGCCCGTCAGCCGACCCCGGTTATCGAGCGAGCGGAGCGAGTCGAGATGACGGCTCGCACGGGCGGGCGGCTTCAGGTCGGTCGCTTCGGCTCGCTGGCGCCCGGCCCCGAACGCGACGATGCCGCCCCCGCCGGAGCGGGAGCGGCATCGTCGTGAGACTCAGCGCAGGTCGAAGCGGTCGTTCTCCATGACCTTGGCCCAGGCCGCGACGAAGTCCTTCACGAACTTCTCCTTGGCGTCGTCCGAGGCGTAGACCTCGGCGAGGGCGCGCAGCTCGCTGTTCGCACCGAACACCAGGTCGACGCGCGAGCCCGTCAGGCCCGTGTTCGACGTGAAGGTGCGCTGGTCGTCCGACGGCGTCCACTCGATGCCGAGCTCGAGCAGGTTCACGAAGAAGTCGTTCGTCAGCACGCCCGGGGTCTCCGTGAAGACGCCGAGGTTCGAGCCGTCCCAGTTGTTGCCGAGCACGCGCAGGCCGCCGACGAGCACGGTCGCCTGCGGCGCCGAGACGCCAAGGTGGTTCGCGCGGTCGAGGAACAGGTACTCGCTCGGCAGCTTCAGGTAGCCGCTGTCGTAGTTGCGGAAGCCGTCGGCCACCGGCTCGAGCCAGGCGAACTGCTCGGGGTCGGTCTGCTCCTGCGTCGCGTCGACGCGGCCCGGGGTGAACGGCACCTCGACCTCGACGCCGCCGGCCTTCGCCGCCTGCTCGACGCCCACGCCACCGGCGAGCACGACCACGTCGGCGAACGACAGGCCCGACTCGGCCGCGATCGTCTCGAGGTGAGCGATGACCGGCTTCAGCTGCTCGGGCTGGTTGACGCTCCAGCTGACCTGGGGCTCGAGGCGGATGCGGCCGCCGTTCGCGCCGCCGCGCTTGTCGGACGAGCGGAACGTCGCCGCCGCCTTCCACGCGGTCGACACGAGCTGCTGCACCGTGAGGCCCGAGTCGAGGATGAGCTGCTTCGCCTTGGCGATGTCCGAGGGCTGCGTCGAGCCGCCGGTCGCGGGCAGCGGGTCCTGCCAGATCAGGTCCTCGGCGGGAACCTCGGGGCCGAGGTAGCGCGCCTTGGGGCCCATGTCGCGGTGGGTCAGCTTGAACCAGGCGCGGGCGAACGCGTCGGTGAACGCGGCCTGGTCGTCCTTGAACTTCCGCGAGATGCGGTCGTACTCGGGGTCGAACCGCAGCGCCAGGTCGCTGGTCAGCATGCGCGGCTCGCGCTTGCCGTCGGAGTGCGACATCGGCACCATGTCGGCGCCCGCGCCGTCCTTCGGCTTCCACTGCTTCGCACCGGCGGGCGACTCCATGAGCTCCCACTCGTACGCGTACAGGATGTGGAAGAA
This sequence comes from Microbacterium paludicola, assembly GCF_039529675.1. Classification (NCBI taxonomy): domain Bacteria; kingdom Bacillati; phylum Actinomycetota; class Actinomycetes; order Micrococcales; family Microbacteriaceae; genus Microbacterium; species Microbacterium paludicola. Next base: position 11,168 of record NZ_BAAANG010000016.1, on the reverse strand, counting down.
CTCGTTGTCCCAGCGGGTCGGGTGGTACGTCCACGTCACCTCGAGGCCCGACGTGACGGTGTCCTCGCCGTTGCCGGTGCCGTAGCCGTTCTTCCAGCCGAGGCCCTGCTCCTCGATGGGAGCTGCCTCCGGGTCCGGGCCGAGCTTGTCGTCGGGGTGCGCGCCGTGCGTCTTGCCGAACGTGTGGCCGCCGGCGATCAGCGCGACCGTCTCCTCGTCGTTCATTCCCATCCGACGGAACGTCTCGCGGATGTCGCGTGCCGACGCGAGCGGGTCGGGGTTGCCGTTGGGGCCCTCGGGGTTGACGTAGATCAGACCCATCTGCACGGCGGCGAGCGGCGCCGCGAGGTCGCGGTCGCCCGTGTAGCGCTCGTCGTCCAGCCAGACCTTCTCGGGGCCCCAGTAGACGTCGTCATCCGCCTCCCAGACATCCGGGCGTCCGCCGGCGAAGCCGAAGGTCGGGAAGCCCATGGTCTCGAGCGCGACGTTGCCGGCGAGGATGAACAGGTCGGCCCACGAGATCTTCTGGCCGTACTTCTTCTTGACGGGCCACAGCAGGCGGCGCGCCTTGTCGAGGCTCACGTTGTCGGGCCACGAGTTCAGGGGGGCGAAGCGCTGCTGGCCGGCGCCCGCGCCGCCGCGGCCGTCGTGCGAGCGGTAGGTGCCGGCCGAGTGCCAGGCCATGCGGATCATGAACGGGCCGTAGTGGCCGAAGTCCGCCGGCCACCAGTCCTTGGAGTCCGTCATGGCGGCCGCGAGGTCGGCCTTCACCGCGGCGAGGTCGAGGCTGTTGAACGCCTCGGTGTAGTCGAAGTCCTCGCCCAGCGGGTTCGCGACCGCGGGGTTCTTGGCGAGGATCTTGAGGTTCAGCTTGTTCGGCCACCACTCGGTGTTGGCCGAGCCCATGGTCGGGTGGACGCGGCCGGGACCGGTCTCCTCGGCGCCGTCAGCGGGGCCGGTGCCGGGAAGGGCGGGTTCGCTGTCGACGGCGGCGGGCTGGACGGATCCGCCGGGGGAGTCGTAGCCGAAGGGGCAGGAGCCGGTGCTCTCGGTCATTTTCGCCTTTCGTGCGGGGATGGGACGGGAGGAAGGGGGATCAGGATGCGACGGGCGCCTCGGACGTGCGCGCCTGGCAGTCGGGGCACAGGCCCCAGAAGATGAGCTCGGCCTCGTCGACCGCGAAGCCGCGCGGGTCGGCGGGCATCATGCACGGCGCCGCGCCATGCTGGCACGCCACGTCGACGATGAGGTCGCACGAGCGGCACACGAGGTGGTGGTGGTTGTCGCCGACGCGCGACTCGTACCGCGCGACCATCCCGTGCGGCTGGATGCGGCGCACGAGGCCCGCCTCGGTGAGCGCGTGAAGCGAGTCGTAGACGGCCTGGTGCGAGACCGCGGGCAGCTGCTCGCGCACCGCGCGGATGACCGTGTCGGTGTCGGCGTGCGCGTGCCGGCCCACGGCGTCGAGCGTGGCGACGCGGGGCGCCGTGACCCGCAGCGCGGCGGCGCGCAGCGCCTGCTCCACGCCGGAGGCGTGCGCGTCAGGGGAGTGGGTCACGTGGGGCACCGATCGCTCAAGATTTGAATGATTCAAACTTAGCGGATGCCTCCGACATCCGTCGCCCGACCGCAGGATCACGCGGCAGACCCGGGCGTGTCATCCGGATCCGGCATCCGGATCATCCTTCCGATGTACGCGGATGCGTCGCGCGGGCGATGAGGAGCGGGGGTGCGGATCCGTAGCGTCGCAGTCATGGAGATCACGACCACCGACATGGGCCTCGCCGCCCGCGTGCAGAGCCTCACCAAGACCTACGGATCGGGCGACAACACGGTGCGCGCGCTCGACGACGTCACCGTCGGCATCCGCCGTGGCCAGTTCACCGCGATCATGGGCCCCAGCGGCTCGGGCAAGTCCACGCTGATGCACATCATGGCCGGCCTCGACGCCCCGACCTCGGGCCGCGCGTGGATCGGCGACACCGACATCACGGGCCTGCGCGACACCGAGCTGACGCTGCTGCGCCGCCGCCGCGTCGGCTTCGTCTTCCAGGCGTTCAACCTGGTGCCGACGCTCGACGTGCGCGGCAACATCCTGCTCCCCTTCGACCTGGACGGCCGCAAGCCGTCGGCCGAGGAGCGGGCGCGGATCGACGGCCTCGTCGACTCGCTCGGCCTGGGACCGCGCCTCGCCCACCGCCCGCACGAGCTCAGCGGCGGTCAGCAGCAGCGCGTCGCGATCGCCCGCGCCCTCGCCACGGCTCCCGACCTCGTCTTCGCCGACGAGCCGACCGGCAACCTCGACTCGCGCACCGGCCGCGAGGTGCTCGCCCTGCTCGCCACCGCGAGCCGCGAGCACGGGCAGTCGATCGCGATGGTCACGCACGACCCGATCGCCGCGAGCCACGCCGACCGCGTGCTCTTCCTCGCCGACGGCCGCATCGCCGCCGACAAGCCGCGCCAGAGCGCGGAGCAGATCTCGGCCCACATGCTGGCGGCCGAGGCCCCCGCGCAGGTGACGGCATGACCGCCGTGCTGCACCAGGTCGTCCCCGACACCTCGGGCACCGCTCCCTGGTACGCGCGGCTCGTGTTCCTCCGCGAGCGCGGCATGGGGGCGAGCATCCTGGTCGCCGCCATCTCCAGCGCGTTCGGCGTGCTGCTGCTGAGCGCGACCGGCTTCATCGGCGCGATGATCGCGCAGGATCCCTACATCGGCGACTCCCCGCTCGCGCTCGCGGTGATCTCCATCCTCGGCATCATCCTGCTGCTCGTCGCGCTCTACGTCGCGGCGGTCGTCACCGCCAACACGTTCTCGACCATCGTCGCCGGCCGCACGCGCCGGATCGCCCTGCTGCGCCTGATCGGCGCCACCGCGCGCTCGCAGCGGATCGAGGTCGCGCGACAGGGGCTCGTCGTCGGTGCGATCGGCGCCGCCATCGGCCTGATCGCCGGGATCGGGATCGCCGCGCTCGGCGTGGCCGTGGCCGGACGCCTCGTCGGCGCCGTCGAGTACGACGTCGCGCAGGCGTCGCTGCTGGTGCCGCCCGCGATCGTGGCGCTCACGACCTGGGCCGCCGCCTGGACCGGGTCGCGCCGCGTGCTGACCGTCACGCCGCTGCAGGCCCTCGGCGGATCCGTCGAGCGTCAGCACGACGAGTTCACCCGCCCCGCGCGCAGCGTCGCCTCGGTGGTGCTGATCGCCGGCGGAGCGCTGCTGCTCGGCCTCGGCGCGATGGTCGGGATGGCCAATCCGCTCGGCATCGTGCCGGCCTTCATCGGCGGGCTCCTGTCCTTCACCGGCCTCGTGATCGGCTCCACGGCGATCATGCCGCCCCTGCTGCGTCTCACCGGGCGCCTGTTCGGCGGATCCGCCGTCGCGCGCCTCGCGTCGGAGAACGCGCTGCGCTACCCCGAGCGGTCGAGCCGGATGGCGATCGGCGTTGTGATCGGCGTGACGCTGGTGACGATGTTCGCCGTCGCGGCCGAGACGGCGCAGCTCGTGATGATCACGAGCGCCGAGATGAGCGGCTACCCGCAGGATCGCCTGGTCGTGCTCGACCAGTTCGCGCTCGTGATGATGGTGCTCGTCGGGGTGTCCGCGGTGATCGCGGCCGTCGGCCTCGTGAACCTGCTCACGATCGGCGTCGTGCAGCGCCGCCGCGAGCTCGGCTTGCTGCGGGCGCTGGGGCTGTCGAACGCGCAGATCCGCCGGATGGTGCTGCTGGAGGCGACCCACATCACCCTCACCGCGCTGCTGTTCGGGCTCGTCCTTGGCGTCGCCTACGGCTGGGCCGGCGCGCAGTCGGTGCTCGGATCCGTGCCGCTGTCCATGGGGATCCCCGCGTTCTTCGTCGCCCCCGCGGTGCCGTGGCTCACGATCGGCGGCGTGGTCCTGGCGGCCGCCGTGCTCACGCTCGTCGCCGCGGTCACCCCCACGCGTCTTGCGACGCGCGCGGTCCCGGTCGAGGCCCTCGCGGCCGACTGATCACCCGCGTCCACCCACTCCGTGCGCCGAACCTGTCGGGGGTTCGGCGCACGGCTCTTCGCTTGTTGAGCGAGGAGCGCAGCTTCCTCTGTTCGTTGAGCGAGGAGCGAAGCTTCCTCTGTTCGTTGAGCGAGGAGCGCAGCTTCCTCTGTTCGTTGAGCGAGGAGCGAAGCGACGAGTCGAAACGCCCGCACATCCCCCTCGAGATGCCACGTGCGAGCGCAGCGAGCGTGCCGCGAAGCGGCCAACCAGCGCGCCCAGCGCTTCCCTCTGTTCGTTGAGCGAGGAGCGAAGCGACGAGTCGAAACGCAGGAACTCCCCGCCCTCAGATCCCCCGCACCATCCGCCGCTCGTGGAGCACGACCCCGCCGTGGCGCTCGTCCTTGGTGGCGCCATCGAAGGTGAAGCCGATCTTCTCGTAGAACCGGATGGCCCGGGCGTTGCCGTCCAGCACCCACAGGAAGGCGGGAAGCTCACCGATCGCCGCGTCGGCGAGCAGCTTGCCCGCTCCTGACCCGTGCCGTCGCGGGTGCACGTAGAGCGCCCACAGCTCGAGCGGCCACGGCGGATCGTCGCCGCGCGCCGGGCCGGATGAGCTGAAGCCGATGAGGTCGCCGTCCTCGAGCGCGACCCACGTTCGGCCCTGGGCCTTCGGGTTCTCAAGTGTCGTGCGCCACCGGGCCGCGCGGGCGACGATGTCGAGCCTGTCGAGCACCGCCTGCGGGATGAGCCCGGCGTAGGCGAGCTGCCAGGTGCGGATGTGCACCTCGCTCAGCCGGTCGGCATCCTGCGGCACCGCCCGCCGGATCTCGATCTCGCTCACTGCGCGGGATCCGGATCCGCCGGTTCCGGATCGAACGCCCACGTCGGCGCGAGGCGCTTGAGGCGGGCGCCGCGCCACTGCCACATCGCCCAGAGCGGGCCCCACAGTGCGGGAGCCGCGAGCCCGCCGATCACGAGCCGCTCGCGCCACAGCGTGCGGGTCGGATCGCCGGGCGCCGGGGCGACGGCCATCTGGTGATCCCAGACGTCGAGGCTCGCGAGGGGACCGGTGAGCGGGATGCCGCAGTCGCGCAGGATGCGCACCTCGCCGCGCGAGTCGGTCGTCGTCCGGTCGTGCACCGAGATCAGGTGCGCGCCGAGGCCCATGCCGAACGAGCTGTACCTGACGGGAGCGTCCGCGCCATCCGTCCACCGGGTCGGCAGGCCCTCGCTCGCCATGGATTCGACGCGCAGCAGGGGGCCGTACAGTTCGGCAAGGGCGGCGGGCGAGTGCAGGGCCCGCCAGGCCGCATCGGGATCGACCTCGAGCACCAGCTTCTGCAGGATCCGCATGTCGCCACTCTGTCATCCGCCCTCGGCCCGCGTCATCCTCCGCGCGGCAACCGATCGCTCCGGGAGAAGGCCCGGGTGTAACGCCGGATGACCCACCGCAGACCGCGCGGGATGCCTTCGTCATACGCTGATCGGATGAGCTCGCCGTTCGATCAGTCCACGTATCAGGTCCGTCTCGACTGGGGCGTCGAGGGGCTGCGCCGTCTCGCCGCCGCCGACATCTACGTCGTGGCGGATCCGATCCGGTACTCGTCGGGCGTGCTGAAGGTGCTCGCGAACGGCCACGACTTCGACATCGCCCGCTCCGACTGCCCGAACGGCGGCGCGATCACCAAGGAGCTCGCCGCCCGCGACGACGTCCCCGTGGTCTTCGCGGGCACGCTCGGCAACGCGACGGCGGTTGCGCGGGCGATCAAGAACGAGCAGGAGCGACGCCAGGCCCGCACCAGCGTCGCGATCATCGCCGGGGGCGAGCGCACACCCGAGGGCGACATCCGCTTCGCGGTCGAGGATCTGCTCGCCGCCGGCGCGATCATCGACGCGCTCGTGCCGCTCGGCATCGACCACTCCTCGCCCGAGGCGGTCGCCGCGGCCGAGTCGTTCGCGGCCCTGCGCCGGGGCGTCAAGCACCTGCTGACCGGATCCGGATCCGGTCGGGAGCTGGAGAGCGATCCGGATGCGCAGGCGGACGTGATCGCCGCGGCGAAGGTCGACTCCACCGACGTGGTGCCGGTGCTGCGCGACGGCTTCTTCGTCGCGCGGTAGACGGGCCGGCGCTACCGCGGGGTGGCCGCCGCCAATCGGGTCGCCGCGGTGATCTCGCGGCGCTCCCAGCGGAACTGGTGGCGGACGTCGAACCGCGGCGCGCACTTCACGCACGACATCGGCCGCGTCGGACGGCGGTGGCGGTAGGCGAGGTGCCCGGCGGGGCACGTCCCCACCCACGGGGCGAGCTCGTTCGCGGTCTCGCCGCGGTGGGTCGTGCCGCCGACGTACCCGAGCTCGCGCGCGACGCGCTTCCACGCGGGCCCGTGACCCGCGGCCGGCCCGGCGAGCGCGTGGGCCACCTCGTGCAGCAGCGTCTGATGGTTGGTGTCGTCGTCGTACCGCGCCGTCAGGTACCGCGAGACGGAGATGCGCTTGCGCGAGTAGTCGCACAGACCCGCGCGGCGCTTGGCGTTGTCGAAGCCGAACGTCCACGACGGATCCAGGTGGAGGTCGATGAGGGCCTGGGCCCACACCCGCACGCGATTCAGATCCGACACATCAGAAACGGTATCCGGGCCCACCGACATCCGCCCGCGGCGACGCTCCCTCCAAGCCCGCACAGCCCCGTCCCCCGCCCGCGCGGCACCGACCCCCCCCGGTCGTTGAGCGGAGCGAAGCGAGCCGAAACCGCCGGCCACGCGCAGGCTCATGAACCCGCCCGCAGGCTCATCCGCCCCTCGACACAACGCGCGTCACATCCTGCCTGTCCGCGGGCGATCCGGTTCGGAAAGCCGGACGCGTGTGCCGGATGAGGCGGGTGGGGTCCCAGGATGCGGGCGCGTCACGTCCATCCGGGATTTGGCACCACCGGTCGCCGAGCTCAGTCGAGCGAGCCGAAACCACCGGCCGCACGCAGGCTCGCACACCCGGGCGCAGGCTCATCCGCCCCTCGAGGTGACGCGCGTCACATCCTGCCTGTCCGCGGGCGCCCTGCGCAGGTCTCGCCCGCCCGCGCACCGGTGCGTTTGCCCGCGTGCAGGCTCATCCGCCCCTCGAGGCGACGTGCGTCACAAGCTGCCTGTCCACGGGTGCGTGCTGCGCCGAGCGAACCGGGTACCCGCGGACCGCTCACCCCGAGCGCGAGCCCAGGCCCGCCTGCGCACAGGCGCGCTTGCCCGGCGGCAGGCTCATCTGCCCCTCGACGCGACGCGCCATCCTGCCTGTCCGCGGGCGCATCCTGCCCCGCGAGCCGCTCACCCCGCTGCCGCCTCCGCCGCCGCCGGAACCGCCACCACCCGCGTCCGGGCGGCCACAACCGTCGCGACGAGGCACATGACGAGTCCGCAGGCGACGATCGCGCGCGCGTCGACGAGGCCGAGGGCTCCGGCCGCCGTCGCGGTGATCAGCACGCTCGGCAGCTGCATCAGCATGTTCACGGACGTGCCCACGCGCCCCTGCAAGCGCGACGGCGTCGCCACGTGCGACTCGGTGACGTAGGCGATCACGGCTAGGGTGACGCCGAGCCCGACCACGCCGAGGCCGGCGGCGAGGGCCCACACGCTGTCGCCGAGCATCGGGGCGATGCCGGCGGCGAGCAGCAGCGCGCCGAGCGTCAGCACCCACGGCCGTCCGATGCGCCGCATCAGCCAGGCCGCCGAGACGCCGGCGAGCAGCCCGCCGACGCCGGAGACCGCCTCGATGGGGCCGAGCCACGCGGGCTCGACGCCCATCCGCTCGAGCACGGCGAAGCCCACCGCGCTGGTGAACGCGGCGGTGCTGGAGAGCAGGATCAGCACCAGCGTCATCCGATTGAGCGGGCGCGTGTTCGCCAGGTGACGGAAGCCTGCGGTGACCGATCGCCAGAACGGGTCGCTGTCGTCCTCGATGGGCGACTCGGCGAATCGCAGCGCCGCGAACACGACCGCGGCGCCGAGGAAACCGCCGATCGCGACGGCGATGATCGGCAGCGGCCCGGTCCAGAAGTAGACACCGGCCGCAGCGAACGGAAGCGCGAGGCGCAGCACCTGGTCGATCGTCTGCAGGATCGAGTTCGCCGGACCGAGGTCGTCGTCCGTGAGCAGGTCGCGCAGGATGCCGCCGCGACATCCCGCGGTGCCGTACGAGACACCGGCGTAGAGGATGGTCGCCGCGAAGATCCACCACGTCTGCGAGGCATCCCGCACGAGCAGAAGCGGGGCGAGCGTCGCGGCGCCGGCGAGGTAGGTGACGCACAGCATCCGCCGGCGCGAGACGCGGTCGGCGATGCGCCCGAGCAGGGGAGAGAACAGCGCGGGCACGCCGAACACGGCGAAGACCAGTCCGCCGAGCGCCGCCTCGCCGGTGAGGTCGACGACCCACACCGCGAGGATCACGCCGAGCAGCGAGTCGGCGACGTTCGCGAGCGCCCATCCGACGACGACGCCGGCGAACAGGCGGCTGCGCAGGGTCGTCTGCGCGACGGCGGTGCTCATGACTGCGGATCCGTCCACGTCGCGGCGAGCAGGCGGACGTGGCGGGCGCCCTCCGGTCGCGTCGAGGGATCCTCGAACCGGCCCTGGAACGGCTCGGTGAGCGCGCTGATCCGGTCGCCCAGCTCGCGCATCTCCTCCGGGGTCGCCCAGAAGGTCGTGAAGCGCTGGGTCGACGCCTTCGTCCACTCGGGATCGTCGTCGGCCGCCTGCGCGTACCAGGCGTTCAGGCGCTCGACCGCGTCGTTGAGGAAGGCGGATCCGGCCGCGACCACGGCGGCGAACGCCTCGCGGCCGGCGGGCTCGGCGTCGAGCGTGATGCCCCGCTCGCGCATGCCGCGCCACGGCCGCTCGCGCCCGCGCGCCTCGCCGCGCTCGAGGTAGCCGTACTTCGCGAGCTGCCGCAGGTGGAACGAGCAGCTCGCGACCGACTCGCCCGTCGCCTCGGCGCACTGCGTCGCGGTCAGCTCGTCCCCGCCGCGGAACAGGTCGATCAGCCGGATCCGCAGCGGATGCGTGAGCGCCTTGATGTTCTCGGTCTGCGACACGATGCGCGTCCCGTCGCGGTGCAGGCGTGGCTCTTCCATGCCGCCAAGGTAGATCCTAAAGAAAGCTTTAGCAAGGGTTCTTTAGGGTTGGATGCCGGGCGATCCGGTTCGGAAACCCGGACGCGTGTGGCGGAAGTGGCGGATGGGGCCCCAGGATGCGCGCCCGTCAGTCCGTCCGGGTTCCGGCGCCACGGGGCGTTGAGGGAGCCGGAGCCACCGCCCGCGCACAGGCTCGCACGCCCGGGCGCGGGCTCATCTGTCCCGCGAGGCGACGTGCGTCACATCCAACCTGTCCGCGGGCGCGCCGCGCACGCCCTGCCCGCCCGCGCACAGGCTCGCACGCCCGGGCGCAGGTTCATCCGCCCCTCAAGGCAACGGGCGTCACATCCAACCTGTCCGCGGGCGTCGCGCGCAGGCCCCGCCCGCCCGTCCACAGGCTCGCGCACCCGCCCGCAGGCTCATCCGTCCCTCGAGGCGACGGGCGTCACATCCGGCCTGTCCGCGGGCGCCCCGGCCCCGGTCCGCCGGCGTCAGCTGGCGATGGTCGAGCGGTGGCGCTTGCGGTCGGCCGCCTCGACGCACTGCATCGTCGGCTCGAGCTCGGCGTCGCTCGCGCCGGCCTCCTGGCGCAGGAACAGCGTCTGCTTGAAGTCGGTGCGGGCGCCGTTGATGTCGCCGGCGTCGTAGCGGGTCTTGCCGCGGTGCTGCAGGGCGAACGCCGCGATGGAGTTCCAGCCCTGGCCCTCGGCCTCGTCCGCGCAGGTCGACAGCTCGTACTCGGCCGCGGCGTAGGCGCCGCGCCAGTGCTGCACCGACGCGTGCAGGATGCGGGCGCGCAGCAGATCCTTGCGGGTGCCCGACATCCGCGCGAGGCGCACCGCTTGCTCCGACAGCGTGAGGGCGTCGTCGAGGTCGCCGAGCACCTTCAGCAGCCACACCCGCTCGAGCAGTGCGGGCAGGCTGCGCTGCTGCCCGATCTCGGCGAGGCGGTCGCGGCACTCGGCGGGGTCGACGATCTCGCGCAGCGTCTCCGGGTCGTACCCGTGGATGTAGCTCACTGACGCACTCCCTTCCCGGCCGTGGCCCGTCAAGTGTCACCCGAGCCCCTCCGGATCCGCAGCAGGGCACGCCCAGGCTCCGCGGATCCGCTACCTCTCGAACAGGATCTCGCTGGGCTTCGGCGAGTCTGTCGCGTCGCCGTCGACGGCGGGTCGCGCGCCCTGGATGAACGCGTCGATCTCGCTTCCCTGGGCGACCTTCGCGGGGTGCGGCCCGGCCGCCATCAGCCGCGGCAGCCACTCGACCGGCAGGGGAGCGGCCGACGCCGCGATCACCAGGTTGCCGAAGCGGCGCCCCTTGAGCACCTGCACCTCGGCGAGCACGATCACCTCGGGAAGCACCTCGCGGATGGTCGCGACCTGTCGCCGCGCGAAGGCGAGCCCGGATCCGTCCGCCACGTTCACGAGCAGCACACCGGATGGCCCCAGCAGCGAGGCCGCCGCGCGGTAGAACTCGACGGTCGTGAGGTGCGCGGGAGTCTGTGCGCCTGAGTAGACGTCCGAGACGAGCAGGTCGACGGATCCGGTCATCGCCGCGGGGAGGCGCGACAGGCCCTCGCGGGCGTCGCCGATCCGGATCCGGATGCTCGCCCCGCGCGGAAGCGGCAGGTTCTCGCGCACCAGGTCGACGAGCGCCTGCTCGATCTCGATCACCTGCTGCCGCGATCCGGGCCGGGTCGCGTCGATGTACCGCGGGATCGTCAGCCCGCCCGCGCCGAGATGCACGGCCGTCAGCGGTCCGTCGGGCAGCTGATCGATGACGGCGCCCATCCGCGCGACGTACTCGAAGTGAAGGTGCGTCGGATCGGCCGGATCCACGTGCGACTGGGGCGTGCCGTCGACGTCGACCTCGAAGCCGTTCGCGTATGCGCTCGGGACGATCCGCGCGGTGCGCCCGTCGGACAGCCGCACGCTGGGCGTCTCCGCCTCGCTCTGCCGCTGCCGTCCCATAGCCCCAGGTTAGGCGGCTCCCTCGCTCGTTGAGCGAGCGGAGCGAGTCGAAACAGTGAGGATGTTTAGTGGGTTCCTCGGGGCGCGTTCTGACCTGAGTCGAAACTGACGCC
>NZ_BAAANG010000015.1:0-90658 GCF_039529675.1 Microbacterium paludicola | reverse complement strand
GACATCCTCCCCGTCAGCGCCTCCCGGCACTAACGATCAGTTGTCACCGATCCGTTCCTCACGCCCCATTGACGTCCGCAAGGCGAGAAGGTCGCGGTCGTTGACGAAGCGCGGACTTGTCGCGCCTGTCCAACGGTGTATCGCATTAGACCACGTTTCAACCGACCGATATGCCACGTTGCCCGCGGAACGCGGAGCCATGTCGGGGTGGCTGTAGGTCGCGGAGAGGAACGACGTGTCACCATGGACGAGACTGGACAGAGCGCCATACATCGACCCGATCGCCGGGATCTCTTCCGATACCCGCGCTGAGATCTGGAACCTCGTCTTCGCGTACTCGCGACCGATTTTCACCTGCGCGACCTCCTCGTACGCGACGCCTCCGCGCTCCCTCCTCACGACTCGATAGCCCTGCCTGTTGAGAAACGCGACGAAGTCCTCCCGCTTCTTCCTCACCTCTGAGGAGGCCGGTTCCTCCAATTGATCGATGGTGGTTTGCAGCGACCGAAATGCGGTCGCGCACGAGCGCGCGGCGCGCTGATCCGCGCTGACGTCCACGGCAACTTCCCACGCGACTGACGCACTGATCTCTGCGACTGACCGGACTACCGACACCGCCGCTAGCGGATGGATCGGATCACTCGACAGCAACGTCTCCAGTCCGGAAAGGTGATCGATCAGCGCGTTGTTCTGTGCCTCAAGGTGGATGAGGCGCTGTCCGAACAGGGTCGCGTGATCTCCGGCGCGCGCTCGGGCCATGTCTTCTCCGCACGCCGAAGTAGCTGGCGCTCTCTCGATGCGGTCAGAGATCCTTTCCATCACCCTGACGACATGCAGGCGGCACTGACGCGCGAGGTTTCTCGCAGCATTCGCAGCAAGCTGGAACCGGTACTCGGCGTCGTCGGCTTCGTTGTCCATCAGGCAGATCGTCCCACGCGGATGATCGGTTTACATGCGCAGGTACGCCGGACGGACCACGCCGCTCCGACAGAAAGTGCTCGGGGCGGGTGCGAGCACTGCTCCCAGACGGAGCTGCACGATGATCGGTTGCCGAGCGTTCGGACGTTCGTCCTTGAGCAGCCCTCCGGCCCGGAGGGGTCTAGCATGCCGGCATGCCCCGCCCGTGTAAGGTGCCCGTTGCGGGGGCCCATGCGCACAGGCATCGTGTCGCCTCGTCTCCGTTCTTCGAAGTCCTGAGGCGTTTCTGAGGTGCGTAAGAACTGCGTAAAGCTGAACGACTCCCACTCCGCCCGAACGTCGTCGAGCTCAGCCCAGATCCGCGTGTTTCCACGCGAATGGAGCCGAGCGCGCCTGGATGTGCGTGACGGGGCGGAGTTCAAATCCCTCCGTCTCCGCCACGGAAACCCCGGTCAGAAGAACTTTCTGGCCGGGGTTTCGTGCGTTCTCCGGCGATATCGCTGCGCGTCACTGCTCGTTCATTGAAACGAGTCAGACTTCCCGCCCACCCTCTCTCCCGAACCAGAGGAAGTCATGCCCGCTACCCGCGTTCCCGCCTCCATCGTCCTGACCGGTCTCGCCGCGCTCGCGCTCGGGGGCTGTGCCGCCCCCGCCGGATCCGCCGACCCCTCGGCCTCCGCCGATCCTGCTGCGGAAGCGCCCACCGCCGCGCTCGAGCCGACCACGATCACGCTCTACACGTCGGAGCCGCAGGAGAAGGCCGACGCCCTCGTCGCCGCCTTCAACGAGATCCACCCCGAGGTGACGGTCGAGATCTTCCGCGCCGGCACGGGCGACCTCACCGCGCGCATCGCGGCCGAGCAGGAGTCGGGCGACACCGGCGCCGACGTGCTGCTCGCGGCCGACGCCGGCACGTTCGAGAACTACGCCTCCGAGGACCTGCTGCTCGAGTACACGCCGGCCGAGGCCGACAAGCTCGACCCGGCTCTCGTCGACCCCGAGGGCTTCTACACGGGAACACGCATCATCCCCACGGTGATCGCGTACAACACGAGCCTCATCACCGAGCCCCCGACGTCCTGGGCCGACCTGACGGACGCGGCCTACGCCGACAAGATCGTGATGCCGAACCCGGATGTCTCGGGCGCCGCCGCGTACAACGCCGCCGTGTGGCTCGACGAGCCCGCGCTCGGCGAGGAGTGGCTGACGGAGCTCGCCGCCAACAACCCGGTGATCGCCGACAGCAACGGTCCCGTGTCGCAGGCGGTCGCGAGCGGCACGCAGCCCGTCGGCATCGTCGTGGACTACCTGGTGCGCGAGCTCGCCGCGCAGGGCTCGCCGATCGCCGTCGCCTACCCCGAGGAGGGCGTGCCGTTCGTGTCGCAGCCCGCGGGCATCTTCGCCGACACCGAGGCGCCCGAGGCCGCCCAGGCGTTCGTCGACTTCCTGATCAGCGCCGAGGGGCAGACGCTGGCGGTCGAGCAGTCGTACCTGCCGGTGCGCTCGGACGTCGGCACCCCCGAGGGGGCGCCCGCGCTCGACGACCTGACGATCCTGGCTCCCGACCTGGAGACCATCCGCTCGACGCAGGACGCCGCCGTGGAGACGTTCCGCGACCTCTTCCTGAAGTGAGTCTCCCCGTCCGCATCGCGGGTCCGGCCCTGCGCCGGGCCCGCGATGCGGCGCGGCCGGATGGCCTCACCGGGCTGAGCGCGGCCGCGTGGGTCGCGCTCGCCGCCCTCGTGCTCGCGCCGCTCGGGGCAGTCGTATTCCTCGCCGTGAGCCGGCCGCAGCTCGCGGTCCTCGCCGAGCCCGAGGTGCTCGAGGCTGGCGTGAACAGCTTCACGTCGGCGACGCTGTCGGCGTTGCTGGCGGTCGCGGCCGGCACGGCGCTGGCCATCCTGATCGAACGGTCGGATCTGCCGGGACGCCGCGCGCTGCGGCTGTTCGCCCTCAGCCCCCTGCTCGTGCCGCCGTTCGTCGGAGCCATCGCCTGGCTCGGCATCGCCGGCCCCGCGAGCCCGCTCAACCTGTGGTGGCGCGGGATCACCGGCCAGCCCCTGTGGTCGGTGTACGGCGGCGACGGCGTGGTCATCCTGCTCGCGATCCACAGCTGCCCCGTCGCGCTGCTCGTCGTCTCGGCGGCGCTGCGGCGCGTTCCGGCCGACCTCGAGCAGGCCGCGCGGATCGCCGGGGCCGGGCCCCTGCGCGCGCTCGCGACCGTGACGCTGCCGCTGCTGCGACCGGCGATGCTGTCGTCGTTCATGCTGATCGCGGTCGGCAACCTCGCCGACTTCGGCATCCCGTCGATCATCGGCCTGCCCGAGCGCTTCACGACCCTCGCGACGCTCGTCTACCGCTACCTGCAGTCGGGAACGATCGACGACCCGCTCGCCGTCGTGGCGACGATCGGCACCGTGCTGCTCGCGATCGCGGCCCTCGCCCTGGTTCTCGACACGCTGATCGGCCGCGGCGGCTGGGAGCTCGACGCCTCGAGCTCGCCGCCGACCCTGCTTCCGCTCGGGGCGGCACGGCTGCCGATCGCGGCGATCGCGTGGGCCGCGGTGCTCACCACAACGCTGCTGCCGCTGCTCGCGCTGCTCGGCCAGACCCTGCTGCGCGCTCCCGGACTTCCGTACACGCCCGAGAACCTCACGCTCGACAACCTCGGTCGTGCGCTCTCGTCGCCCAACACCGTCGCCGGGGCGAGCAACTCGATCATGCTCGCGGCGCTCGCGGCAATGCTCTGCGGCGTCATCGGCCTCGCGGTCGGCGTGCTCGCCACCCGCACGCGCCTCGCGGGGCGGCGGGGGCTGCTCGCCGTCTCGACCCTGCCGCAGGCGATCCCGGGGCTTGTGATCGCGGTCGCGTGGCTTGTGCTCGCGCCTCGGATCGGCCTGTTCAACACGCCCTGGATCATCCTGTGCGCGTACGTGACGTCGTTCGTGGCGCTCGTTGTGCAGTCGGTCATCGCGCCGCTGTCGGCCACGCCGGCGAGCGCGGAGGAGGCGGCCCGTGTCTCGGGTGCCGGGCGCCTGCGCGCGCTCATCGACATCTCGTGCCGGATGGCGCTTCCCGCCGCGGTGTCGGGCGCGGTGGTCGTGGCCGTCACCGCCGTGCGCGAGCTGACCCTCTCGGTGCTGCTGCTCTCCCCGGGCTCGCAGACGCTCGGCGTCGTCATCTTCAACCTGCAGCAGGCGGGCGCGTTCAACGCGGCGTCTGCGCTGTCCCTCGTGGTCGCGGTGCTCGGGCTGGCCATGCTCGGCCTCGCCACCCGCCGGGCCGCCTGATCGGAGCGCCATGTCTTCCGTCTCCCTCTCCGCCGTCTCGGTGCGCTACCCGGGCGGATCCGTCGGCCTCGATGCCGTGGAGCTCGAGATCGGCGACGGCGAGTTCGTCGCGCTCGTCGGCCCGTCCGGCTCGGGAAAGACGACGCTGCTGCGCACCATCGCCGGGTTCCTCAGCCCGACGAACGGCGTGATCCGGATCGGCGGAGTCGCCGTTGCGGGGGAGGGATCCTTCGTGCCGCCCGAGCGTCGCGACCTCGGCATGGTGTTCCAGCAGCACGCCGTCTGGCCGCACTGGAGCGTCGGCCGCAACGTCGACTACCCGCTGCGTCGCGCGCGCGTGCCGCGGGCCGAGCGTGAGCAGCGCGTCGCCGGCGCGCTGGAGATGGTGGGCCTCGAGGGCTACGCGCGGCGCGACCCCGCGACGCTGTCGGGCGGGTAGCGCCAGCGGGTAGCCCTCGCCAGGGCGCTGGTGTCGCGGCCCCGCGTGCTGCTGCTCGACGAGGCGCTGTCGGCGCTGGACGAGCCCCTGCGCGACCGGCTGCGTCTCGAGCTTCACGCCCTGACGCGCGAGCTGGGGCTCACGGTGGTGCACGTGACGCACGACCGATCCGAGGCGCTCGCCCTCGCCGACCGCGTCGCGGTGCTCGAAGCAGGGGCGATCCGCCAGGTAGCACCGCCGGAGAAGCTGCTGCGCGAGCCCGCCGACCCGTTCGTCGCGCGCTTCCTGACCGATGCGACCGTCGTGGCGGGCGCGGCCGAGGCCGGCTGGTTCGAGGCGGAGAGGCATCCGCTTCGGCTGCCCGCGGACGGGGTGAGCGGCCGCGTGGAGGCGGCCATCCTGCCCTCGGACGTCGAGCTCGTGCCGTCGGACGAAGGAGCCGCCGTTGTGCGCTCCTCCCTGTTCACGGAGCGCGGCGGCGACGTCGTCGTCGACTGGGACGGGATCGCGCTGCGGGCGCACACCACCGGCATGCGCCCGGTCGGCGGCGCGCGGGTGGATGTCGTCGTCCGCCGCGCGCGGTTCTATCCGGCGGATTGACCCGCTCCGGCGGGCGCCGCCTCGGTGGATCCGCTCAGCCCTCGGCGACCGGCCCGCCGCCCCGCCACAGCCGCATGGCCACGAGCACGGCGGCGGGAACGAGAAGGGCGAGGGCGGCGACGTTGACGGCGTGGAACCCGCCCACGGCGAGGATGGGGCCGGCGAGGGCCGCCGCGGCGGCCCCCGCGTAGTTCATTCCCGCGTCGGTTGCCCCCTGCAGCGGCACCCGGACGCGCGAATCCGGGGTGGAGGCCAGCAGCGTCGAGGCGGAGATGACGCAGCACGACCACCCGGTTCCCAGCACGGTCAGCGCGGCGATCGTCCATCCGCCTCCGGCACTCGCCGCGATCAGCCCGAGGAGGATCGCCACGAGCAGGCCGGCGACGCCGAAGGCGGCGCTGCGCGTTGCGCCGAACCTGTCGGCGGCCCATCCGAACACCGGGCTGAGGGCGTACATGCCGAGCACGTGAAGGCTGATCACGACGCCGACGACGGTCAGCGAGTCGCCGTGATGCTGCATGTGGACGGGCGTCATGACCATGACCATGACCATGACGGCATGGGCCGATGCCGTCAGGACGACCGCCATGCGGGCCGTGGGATTCGCGAACGCCCACTTCAGAGCGGTGATCGCGCCGACGGCCCTGGCAGCGACGATCGGTTCGCCCTGGACGGGGCGGGCCCTCGTCTCGCCGCCGTACATCAGCATGATGATCACACCCGCCGTCATGATCGCGGCGATCGAGAACGTGTACGGACCCGCGAACCGGGGGAGCCCGAGCGTGAAGCCGAAGTCGTTGGCGACATTCGTGAGGTTCGGCCCGAGCACCGACCCGATCGTGGTCGACCAGATCACGAGCGACATGATCCGGCCGCGCGCGGCGGGTTCGGCGTTGTCGCTCGCGGCGTAGCGCGACTGTAGGTTGACTGCCTGTCCGACGCCGAACATCGCGAGCCCGATCAGCAGCACCACGAACTGGGCGATGATCGCCGAGAGGATGATCACGAGGCCGCCGACAAGGGCGATCGCATAGCCGGTGGCGAGGGCAGCGCGCCGGCCCCGCCTCGCAGCGAGGGTCGCCAGCGGCACCGCCGCGACCGCGGCCCCCAGGACGCTCGTCGCCTGAGCGAACCCCGCGAAGGCCGTGCCGCCGAGCTGCTCCGCGAGGAGTCCGCCGACCGCCACGCTGGACGCGACACCGATCCCTCCGAGCAGGTTCGACGCGATCAGGACGCCGATGCGCCGGCGCGCCAACCCGGTCCGCGGGGGAGCCGCCTCGATCACGTCCGTCATGAAGACGACCGGTGGGAGTGCGGCATCACGTAGGCGCCGCCGTGGTACATCGCGCCGCCGGCGCGCAGCGCGGCGGCGACGTGCACGGTCTCGGCGAGCTCCTGCTGGGTTGCTCCTGCGGCGACGGCCGCGGCCGAGTGACCGCGGAGGCACCCGGGACATTGCGTGGTCAGGGCGACGGCGACCGCGAGCAGTTCCTTGGTCTTCCGATCCAGTGCCGTGTCACCGCCGAACACCGCGGCGTTGAACTCGCCGAAGGCCCGACTCATGTCGGCCGCTCCCTCGGCGAGCAGCGCGCGCCCGTCGGTCGTCTTCGTCGTATCCGTCATGACTGTGCTCCGATCAGCTCCGGGGAGTCCGCCTCGGGGACGGGCGCACCAGGGAAGTGGCATTCGACTTCCGCCGCGCCGACGACGAGGCGTGGCGGAGCGACCTCCGCGCAGACATCCTGGGCGATCGGGCAGCGGGTGCGGAACCGGCAGCCCGACGGCAGGTTCATCGGCGAGGGCGGCTCACCCTGGAGCAGGATCCGCTCGCGCTTGAGCGCGGGATCCGGCACGGGGGACGCCGCCAGCAGCGCGCGCGTATAGGGATGCTGCGGATCGGCGAAGAGCTGCTCGGTCGGCCCGACCTCGACGAGGCGCCCCAGATACATCACGCCGACGCGCTGGGCGATGTGTCGCACGATCGGCAGGCCGTGAGCGATGAACAGGTACGAGAGCCCCAGGCGCTCGCGCAGGTCGACCATCAGGTTGGTGATCTGCGCCTGCACGGAGACGTCGAGCGCCGACACCGCCTCGTCGGCGAGGATGAGAGACGGGTTCAGGGCGATGGCGCGGGCGATGCCGACTCGCTGCCGCTGGCCGCCCGACAGCGCACGCGGGCGCGCCCCGCGCCGCGACGGGTTCAGCCCGACCTGCTCGAGCAGCTCCGTCACCCGGTCGTCCAGTGCGGACCCGCGCAGGCCCTCGAACACCGTGAGTGGTTCGCCGATGATGTCGCCCACCGCCATGCGCGGGTTGAGCGAGCCGAGCGGATCCTGAAACACCACCTGCATCCTGCGCCGCCTCGCCCGCAGCTGCGCCTTGGACATCCCGGTGAGCTGCTCGCCCTCGAACTCGACGGATCCCGACGTGACGGGAAGCAACCCGACCGCGAGGCGCCCGAGCGTCGACTTGCCGGAGCCGGACTCGCCGACGAGCGCGAACGTCTCGCCGTAGCCGATCTCGAGCGTCGCCCCGTCGACGGCGCGGAGCCTTCCCTTTGGGGCGAAGACCCCGCGGCCGCTGCGCACGGCGAATTCCTTCGTGACATCGGTGAGCCGCAGGATCGGGCCCTGTGTGGTCGCCATCACGCGACTCCTTCCTCGATGAGCGGGTTCCAGCAAGCGACGCGGCGACCGTCGAGGTCGCCGGCGATCGGTCGCGTCGTCAGGCAGGTCTCGGTCGCGAACCGACAGCGGGGGTGGAAGGAGCACCCCGAAGGGAGCGCCGACGGGTCC
This sequence comes from Microbacterium paludicola, assembly GCF_039529675.1. NCBI lineage: Bacteria > Bacillati > Actinomycetota > Actinomycetes > Micrococcales > Microbacteriaceae > Microbacterium > Microbacterium paludicola. The sequence goes on along the minus strand of NZ_BAAANG010000015.1, from coordinate 82,616 downwards.
GGCACGGATCCCGGAATCGCCAGCAGGCGCTCCGGCCGCTCGCCCACCATCGGCGGGATCGAGGCGAGCAGACCCGCCGTGTACGGATGCGCGGGCCGGGCGAAGATGTCGCGCGGGGCGGCATCCTCCACGACCTGCCCCGCATACATCACGATCACGCGGTCGGCGAGATCCGCGGCGACGCCCATGTCGTGCGTCACGAGGAGCACCGCCATCCCCTCCTCCTGGCGGAGGCGATCGATGAGCGCGAGGATCTGCGCCTGCACTGTGACGTCGAGCGCCGTCGTGGGCTCGTCGGCGATGAGCAGGCGCGGTCGCCCGAGCAGGGCCATCGCGATCATCACGCGCTGGCACATGCCACCGGACAGCTGGTGGGGATAGCTCTGCAGCACACGGTCGCCGTCGTGGATCCCCACCTCGGCCAGGGCGCTGAGGAGCCTGTCGCGCTCCGCCCTGCGGCTGAGCCGCTCGCGCCGGCGAAGCGCCTCGCGCAGCTGGAAATCGACGGTGTAGACCGGATCCAGCGAGCTGAGCGGCTCCTGGAACACCATCGTCAGATCGCGTCCGCGCAGGCGCCGCACGCGCTCCGCGGGCATCGCCGCGAGGTCGTCATCGCCGAGCAGGATGCGGCCCGTCACCTCCATCTGGGGATCGAGCTGCGTCAGGCCCATGATCGTGCGGGCCGTCACGGATTTGCCGGATCCTGACTCTCCGACCAGGCAGACGATCTCGCCCTCCCGCACCTCGAAGCTCGTCTCCCGCACGAGCGAGACGGGCCCGCCGTGCTTGTGGACCGTGACCTCGAGGTCCTCGATCCGCAGCAGCCGCTCGCCGGCGGCGGTGGCCTCCTGCGGCGTGGTCATCGACAGCACATCACTCGACATCGAACCTGTCCCTCAGCCAGTCGCCCGCGAGACTCACGGCGATCACCGTGAGGGTCAGGACGATTCCCGGAAATGTTGTGATCCACCACGCAGACGAGAGGTACGGCTGCCCGAGAGCGAGCAGCTGACCCCAGTCGGGGATGTCGGAGCGCACGCCCAGGCCGAGGAAGCTCAGCGAGGCGGCCGCGACGATCGATGTTCCGACCGTGACCGTGGCCATCACCACGGACGGCGCGAGCGAGTTGGGAAGGAGGTGACGCCACAGGATGCGCCACGGCGAGAAGCCGACGGAGTCGGCCGCCTCGATGAACAGGCGCGCGCGCACGGTCATCGCCTGGCCGCGCATGACACGGGCGAATCCCGGCACGGCGGCGATCCCGACGGCGATGATGAGGTTGTTCGTGGAGGCCCCGAGGCCGGCGGCGATGATCATCGCCAGCAGCACGCCGGGAAAGCACATCAGCATGTCGATGAAGCGCCCGATCACCATGTCCGCCGCGCCGCCGGCGTAGCCGGCGACGAGGCCGAGCAGGGTGCCGACGGCGAACCCGAGCGCGGTCGCCGTGAGGCCGATGACCACCGCCATCCGTGCGCCGTACGCGAGGAGGGTGACGATGTCCCGGCCGTAGTGGTCGCTCCCGAGCAGGAAGCCGTCGACTCCGGGTGCCCGCAGCGCCTGCGCAGGGTCGAGGGCCGTCGGATCGCCCGACGAGAACACGCCGGGCGCGATCGCCGCGAGCAGGACGACGGTCAGCCAGACGAGCGCCGCGCCGAGCACGACGACATCCGGCCCGAACCTGCGACGTCTCCTGGTCGTCGTGAGCGGGACGGTGAGCGGATCGCCGATGACTGCGGTAGCCATCACATCACCTCCGCGGGCTCGGGCTGGGCGCCTGCCGCCGCACCGTGTGCGTCGAGCATCCTGCGGAACATCTCGGGGAGGTTCTCGTCATCGAGCGGCTCGAACACAGGAATCGGGTCCGGCGCGAACTCCCGGCCCCGCGCCACGATGAGCCGCAGATCGTGCAGCACCGAGATGTCCTCCCGCGGGTCCCCGGCCACGGCGAGCAGGTCGGCCGACAGCCCCGGGGCGATGCTCCCCGCGAGGTGATCGATGCCCAGGACCCGAGCCGAAACCGACGTCGCGGACAGCAGCACGTCACGCGGCGACATCCCGGTCATGAGCATCGCCTCCAGTGCCGAGATGAACGCCCAGTGGGGGTTGTCGTCGATGCCGGAGTCGGTCGAGGCGATGATCGTCGCGCCCTCGCGGTAGAGGTCTCCGAGCGCGAAGCGGCGCCACGGCATGAGCCGCATGAAGTCCTTCATACGCGCCGAGCACGTGGGCGAGACCGCGGTGTTCGAGGCCGCGATCGCGCGGCCGAGCTCCTCGTCGTACCCGTCGGAGCCGTCCTGCGTCTGGAACGAGCAGTGCTCGATCGTGTCGACGCCCGCCGCGAGTGCCCGGCGGATCCCCTCGACGCCGTGCGCGTGCGCCGCGATCGTCTTGCCGAGCCGGTGCGCCTCGTCGACGGCGATCGCGAGGTCGTCCTCGGGGAACTGGGCGTGCCACGGCGCCGACCCCGGGGTCATGTTCCCTCCGGTCGACATCACCTTGAAGCAGTCGACGCCTCCTTTGTGGAGAGAGCGGATCATCCGGCGCATCTCGTCGGGGGAGTCGACCTCCCCGTTCATGAACCAGCAGTGCCCACCGGTGACCGTGATCGCCGGGCCCGCGATGAGCATCCGCGGCCCTTCGGCGGTGCCGTCGAGGATGGCGTCGCGCACGTCGACGCCGAGAAGGTCGCGCGAGCCGAGATCGCGGGCGGTCGTGACTCCTGCGCTCAGCAGTTCGCGGGCGCTGCGGAGCATGGTGGCGACCTGCCGTGCGTCGTTCTCGGCCATCATGCGTTCGACGGGGTGCGGACCCCCATCGAAGCCGAGGTGGACGTGGGCGTCGATGAGGCCGGGGAGCACGGTGAGATCGCCGAGGCGGACCACATCGACGCCGCCGTACTCCACGGGGAGGTCGGCCTCGGCTCCGACCCAGGCGACCCGATCGCCGTCGATGACGACGGCTCCGTCCTGCAGCGTGTCGAGCTCCGGCCCCGTCAGGACCTTCGCCGCGGTGATGATGCGCATTCGGGCTCCTTCCTACTTGCCCACGGTCGATCGCACACGCGGATCGATATAGGCGTACGAGATGTCGACGATGAGGTTGATGATCACGTAGAGGCAGGCGATGACGAGCACGATGCCCTGCACCATCGGGTAGTCCTGTCCGTTGATGGCCTGCACGAGGCTCTGGCCGATGCCCTGCCGCGAGAACACCGTCTCGACGATCACCGCACCCGCGAGGAGGGCGCCGAGCTGCAGGCCCACCACCGTGACGGTGGGGATGACGGCGTTGCGCAGCACGTGTGTGCCGACGACGACCCTGCGGCGCAGACCCTTGGCGTAGAGCGCGGTGACGTAGTTCTCGCCCAGCACCTCGATGACGCTGTTCCGCACCACCCGGGTCACCGTCCCCGCGGCCGACAGGCCCAGCGTGATCGCGGGCAGCACGAGCTGCGCGAGCGAACCGGATCCGGTGGCCGGCAGCACCCGGAGTCCGAAGGCGAACACCATGATCAGCAGCAGGCCGAGCCAGAATGACGGCATCGAGGTGTTGATGAGGCTCAGCACGCGAATGAGCGCGTCTCCGACCCCGCCCCGGCGGATTGCGGCCAGGACCCCGAGCAGGATGCCGATCACAGCCGAGACGGCCGCGGCGGCTAGGGCGAGCTGCAGCGTATGCGGAAGCTGCTGCGCGATCGTCGCCGAGACGGGCTGCCGGGTAGCGTAGGAGGTGCCGAAGTTCAGCGTCAGTGCGTCGGTGAAGAAGATCCAGAACTGCTCGATCAGCGGCCTGTCGAGGCCGAATTGTCTGCGCAGGTTCTCGATCGTCTCGGGGGTGGCATCCGCGCCGCCCAGGATCACGGCGATCGGATCCCCGGGCAGAAGCCGAAGGGTGACGAAGATGATCACCATGACCCCGAGTAGCGTCGGGATCGCCGCGCCGATCCGGGAGAGAAGAACGTAGGGCACGGTCGTCTCCGGGTCAGCCGGCCAGGTAGGCGTCGAAGAAGATCGGGTATCCCTCGGGGTCGAACCGCACTCCCTCGAGCCCGTTCAGCGCCAGCGTGTATGTCGGGACGTAGATGCCCACGGACCGGGCATTGTCGACCACCTCGTGCTGGAGCTCCGAGATGACCTCGAGGCGCTCGTCGCCCGTCGCCGACTGGCTCCGTGCGGCGAGCTCGGTCACCTCCGGGGCGTCGGTGTGGCTCAGGTTGAAGCCCGTCTGTCCCGGCGTCGGGATAAAGCGCGGGTCGTACATCTGATACAGGACGTTCGGGTCGACAGCGACGAGCGAGAGGCCCGCGATGTCGTACTCACCGTTCTGCGCCATCGCCTGCCCCTCGGCGGTGGCGAGGAACTGTACGTCGACGTCGAAGCCGACAGCCTCCAGGTTCGCCTCGAACAGGGTGGCGAGATCCTGGCGCTTCTCGCGGTTCGGCGTGTACTCCATGTACGTGACGGTCAGCGTCTCGCCGTCCTTCGTCCGCACGCCGTCGGAGCCGAGCTCCCAGCCGGCCTCGTCGAGCAGTTCGCCTGCCTGCCGGGCGTCGAACTCGAACGAGCCCTCGATGGAGTCGTCGTAGCCGATCGTGGTGGGTGAGAGCGGACTCCACGCGCGCTCGTAGGTGCCGAGGTAGAGCGACTTCACGGCCGAGTCGATGTCGAGAGCAGCGCGTGCGGCTTCGCGCACGAGCGGGTCGGCGAACACGCGGTCGGCATTGAAGTGCAGCTGGTATGGGGCGCCGGACTGCTGCTGGGCGATGAACTGCATCGACGGATCGGCCTCGAGTGCCGCGACCTCCGTCTCGGGCACGTTGCCGATTCCCTGCACCTGGCCCGAGCGCACCGATCCGATCCGAACGGTCGCGTCGGCGATGATCTGGAACGTGAGTTTGTCGAGGTACGCGGAACCCGCGTGCTGCGCGTTGCCAGGCGCCCACGCGTAGTCCTCGTTCTTCGTGAGCACGATGCGGTCCTGCGGCGTGTACGACTCGAAGACGAACGGACCGGATCCCGTCGGCTTGATGAGGTAGTCGGCGGGATCCACAGCGGCGGCGGCAGTGGGGGAGTTCATGCCGAGGAACGGCGAGGTGAGGTTGTTGAGGAAGGCAGTGAACGGCGACGAGAGCGTCACGGTGGCGGAGAACTCGGCGGTCGCCTCGCACGACTCGTACGGCCCGACGAGCCCGATCGCGTAGATCGAACCGGCGGCAGGATCGACGATGCGGTCGAGATTGAAGCACAGCGCCTCGGCGTTCCAGGGGGTGCCGTCCCAGAAGGTGACGTCATCACGCAGGGTGAAGTCGTAGGAAAGGCCGTCCTCGCTGGCGCTCCACTTCGTTGCCAGCCAGGGCTGCAGTTCGCCCGACTCATCCAGGTACAGCAGGGAGTCGAACATCTGGCGCAGGACTCGGGCGTCCTGCGCGGCGGGGGTGACGTTCGGGTCGAACCCGAAGAAGGCGCTGTCGACCGCGAAGACGGCTTCGCCTCCGGAGGTCGGCTCACCCGACGGGGTGGCGCCGCCGGCGGTCTCCCCTCCTTCGGCACTGCCGCCGGCGCAGCCGGCGAGGAGGAGCAGCGAGGCGACTGTGAGCGCGGGGACGATGTGACGACGTGTTGCCATGGTGACCTCCGGGACGAGGGAGCAGGAACTGTCGGGGTTTTTCGACGTGGCGTGTGACGCTAGCAACGCCGTGTTGATGCGTGCAATTGTGTGTTGAAACATGCAACATGGAGTTGACACGGCCGAAACAAGAGGTGCGACATGCTGTCTGCATCCCGAAGGAGGACCATGACCGACACCCGCATACAGGCGGTCACAGCGCCCGACGACTCGGCGCCGGACGACGCCGCACTGCGAGGTGAGCGCGAGCGTCTCATCCGCGTGTTCGCCGATCTGGTCGAGCCGCTGGGTCGATCGCTACCATCGTCGATCGAGGTCGTACTCCACGATCTCGAGCGCCTGCCGAACTCGATCGTGGCGGTCCATGGCGATGTGACCGGGCGTCGCGTCGGGGACCCAGCGACGGATCTGCTGCTGCAGAAGGTCGCCAGTGGCGACTTCTCGCACGCGGTCGGCTACTCCACGCAGTTGCTCGACGGGCGATACCTGCGTTCGACCACGATGTTCCTGCGCGACAGCACCGGAACCGCCGTGGCCGCGCTGTGCCTGAACTCCGACGTGTCGGTGTGGCAGGCGCTCGGCAAGTTCGTCAGCGACATGGGGGGTCTCCTGGAGCCGGTAGCCAGCGCGCTGGGGGCGGAGCTCACGCCTGCTTTGGAGCACCCACCCGCACCCGAGGAGGTGTTCCCGCGCGACCTCGACGAGCTCGCGTCGCACCTGATCCACCAGGCGATCCTGGAGCAGAACGTGCCCGTCGACCTGATGCGCAAGGAGCACAAGATCGCGGTGGTGCGCACGTTGAAGGCCCGCGGGATGTTCATGCTGCGCGACGCCGTCGAGATGATCGCCACCTCGCTCGGCGTCACGCGTTTCACGATCTACAACTACCTGAACGAGCTCGACGGCGAAGCCGTGCCGAGCGTGACCGATTCGACCCCCAAGCGAAAGCGAGCGTCCCGATGACCACCATCGCAACCGAGGCCACCACCCCGTTCGACGCGATCACGGCAGAGGAGCTGCGCGCGGTGGGCAGTCTGAAGTGGTCGTATTTCCCGGGCAAGATCCCCGCGTTCGTGGCGGAAATGGACTTCGGCATCGCCCCCGCGATCACGCAGGCGCTCCACACAGCGGTCGACACCGGGGCGTTCGGCTACATGCCCCCCGCCATCGCCACGGCGATGAGCGAGGCCTTCTCCGGGTGGTCCAGGGCCCGGTACGGGTGGGAGGTCGACCCGGCGGACGTCAAGGCGATGCCCGACGTGATCGCGGCGCTCGAGATCGCGATCGACCACTTCAGCGCCCCGGGGTCGGCGATCGTGCTTCCCACGCCGGCGTACATGCCCTTCCTCACCGTGCCTCTCGCTCACGGTCGGCGTGTCATCCAGGTTCCGATGATCCGAACGGCCACGGGCTGGGAATACGACCTCGAGGCGCTGGACGCCGCCTTCGTGGATGGCGGCGGGCTGCTCGTGCTATGCAACCCGCACAACCCCATCGGACGGGTGCTGCGCCGCGACGAGATGGCGGCGATCGGCGAGATCGTCGATCGCCATGGTGCGCGCGTGTTCTCAGACGAGATCCACGCTCCGCTCGTCTATGACACCCCCCACGTGCCGTACGCCTCGGTGAACCAGATGACGGCCGGGCACACGATCACCGCGACATCGGCCTCGAAGGCCTGGAACCTGCCCGGGCTCAAGTGCGCCCAGCTGATCCTCACGAACGACGCCGACCGCGCCTACTGGGAGGAGAACGGTCGCGCGTTCGGACATGGGGCGGCGAACCTCGGCGTCATCGCCAACACGGCCGCCTACACGGCGGGCGGCCAGTGGCTCGACGGCGTGGTGGCGTATCTCGACGGCAACCGGCACCTCCTTGGCGAACTGATCGCGGAGCACCTCCCCGGCGTCGGGTACACCGCACCCGAGGGCACGTACCTGGCCTGGCTCGAGTGCCGCGAACTTGGGATCAACGGCTCCGCAGCGGAGTTCTTCGCCGAGCACGCGGGCGTCGTCACGACGGACGGAGCCATGTGCGGCGACGGGGCGGAGACCGCCGTGCGCTTCAACTTCGCCATGCCGCGCCCCATCATGGTCAGCGCGATCACCGCGATGGGGGAGGCGCTCAGGGCGCGCTGACGTCGTCGCATCGGGGCCGACTCCTCCGCCCGTGAGGCGGCCGCGATCCGCCGGGCGTCAGGACGTCGCGTCAACGTGCGCGCGGGCGGCGTCGCGCACGGCGTCGAGCGATCCCGTGTCGACGGATCCTGTCTCGGCCTCGCCGACTGCCTCGGAGGTGGCGAAGTTGTGTACGACCTCCACGAGGTCGAGGAGGAACTGCGCGCGTCCGGCGGCGTCCAGGGGCTTCAGTTGCTGTTCGATCTCTGCGGCGAGCATTGTGTCGAGTGCCATGGCAGCGACGTTACGACCGCACCGGGCGCCACGCGAGGGGGTTGCGCTCCGCGTCGCGCCCGGTCAGCCGTCGGTCTCCGTCTGAGGCTCAGGCCTGCGGCACCGGTCGCGGCCCCCATAGAGCCGCGGCCGCGACCGCGGCCATGATGACCGCGAGCACGCCGCACGTCGCGCCGAAGCCCAGGGGTGCGAGCCAGGTGACCACGAGCGGCGCGAGCGTCGCACCCGCGCCGACGAGCAGCGCGTAGCCGGCCATGCCCGCGCCGCGCGCCGGGCCGCTCGCGATCCCGACCATCTGCACGACCGCGGGAACCGCCACCGCGATCCCGGCGACGAACAGCGCCGTGCCGACGAGCACGAGCCACAGCGGCCCGCTCGTGGCCTCCAGCGCGAGGCCGACGGCGCCCAGCGCGAACGCCAGCGCGGCAGTGCGGTACGCGCCCCAGCGTGCGATGAAGGTCGCGGCGAACGCGCCGAGCACGATGCCGGGCAGTCCCGGCAGGCGGGCGAGCAGCGCGCTGACGGTGTCGGTGATGCCGAACTGCGCGCCGTGCTGCTGCAGCGCGGCGTACATCCCGACGAGCAGCAGCAGGAACGACAGCGCCGCGGCGTACGGCGGCAGCATCGCCCGGCGGCGGAACATCGCGACCGCCGCTCCCAGCGCGGTCGACAGCCGCGGCGCGTGAACCGCGCGGGCGACCGGGGGAAGCGTCGACACGACGGCGCCCATGACCGCGAGCAGAAGGGCGAGGGTCCAGAAGGCCCAGCGCCATCCGAGGCTCGCCTCGAGCGCGAGACCGTACGCCTGCCCCGCGATCGCGGCGAGCGGGAAGCACGCCGAGATCACGGCGATGCCCGTGACGCGGCTTCCCTCGGGCAGTAAGCGGGCGACGTAGGCGAGCGAGACCGACGGCACCGCGGCGGCGAAGGCTCCCTGGGCGACGCGGGCGGCGACGAGCCAGGGCAGCGAGTCGGTGGCTCCGGCCGCAGCCGTGGCGATCGCCGCGCCGACGAGGCCGAACGCGATGACGCGGCGCGGATCCACGTGATCCGACAGCGCGGGGTAGATGAAGCTCGCCAGCGCGAACGTGATGCCGAAGCCGCTGCCGATCCACGCGGCGGCCGACAGCGTCGCGCCCCACTCGGCGGTGAGGACGGGAGTGATCGGGATGGTGATGTAGATGAGGGAGACGACCGCGAGCACGGCGATCCCGAGCGCCGTCACGATGGCGGCGGGGTGCGAGACGGCGACCCGGCGAGCCGGGGCCGGAACGGTGGTGGTGGACATGCTCTCCATTTCCAACGGATACGTTGGTGCTGACGTTACGCCGGTACATATCCAACGCGCAAGTTGGAATTGTAGGGTGGGGGAATGGCGTGGGACACCGAGGGCACACAGCGGAAGATCCTCGACGCCGCGCTCGCGGAGTTCACCGAGCACGGGCCGACCGGCACGACGATCGAGCGCATCGCGTCGCAGGCCGGCGTGAACAAGGAGCGGATCTACCACTACTTCGGCAACCGCGAGGCGCTGTTCGCGCGCGTGGTGCGCGACGAGAGCGTGCGCCTGACCGACAACGTGCTGTTCGATCCGGATGTCGACGACCCCATGGGCACCTACGCCGGGCGCATCTTCGACTACCACCTCAGCCGCCCGCAGATGGTGCGGCTGCTGCTGTGGGACAGCCTGTCGTCCGGCGGGGGAGCGACCGACGGCATCACGCAGGAGCACTACGACGAGAAGTCGGAACGGTTCGCCCGCGCGCAGGCCGCCGGCGCCGTCACGGATGCCCTCGAGCCCGGCGAGCTCGTGTTCGCGATCATGGCGCTCAACGCCTGGTGGTTCGCGGTGCCGCGCGTCGCCGAGCTCGCCTCGGGCCACGGCGTCGACGAGGCAGGCATCGCCGCGCGACGCGAGGCCGTGGTGAAGGCCGCGCGACTGCTCGCCCGCCGCGACCCGGCGTAGCCGGAGCAGCCCCAGCCCTCCGGGAGGGGGATGGCACCGCCGCCGCCCGCGCGCGACAATGGCCGCGTGCCCGAATCGCCCGAGGTGGATGCGCTCGCCGGATTCGTGCGGGCCAACGCGGTCGGACGCGTGATCCGCGAGGTGGACCTCGAGGAGTTCCGCGCGCTGAAGACCCGCGCCAGGCCGCTCACCGAGCTGAGCGGCCGCACCGTCGCGGGAGTGCGATGCTTCGGCAAGCACGTCGCGATCGACACGGATGGCTCCAGCCTGCTGATCGGCTTCGGACGCGCCGGCTGGGCGCGCTGGGCCGAGGAGCCGGCGCCGGATCCGGATGACGCGCCGCCGGTGATCGTGCGCGTCCGGTTCGAGGACGGCGCCGAGCTCGCCCTGACCGACGCGGGCGACTGGCTGTCGCTGAACGTCTCGGTCACCGAGGACGCGACGAGCGAGCCGTCCGTCGCCAAGCTCGGGCCGGATCCGCTCTCCGACAGGTTCACGCGCGAGGCGTTCGACGCGATCGCGAAGGGCCGGCGCAAGCAGCTCAAGGCCCTGCTGCAGGAGCAGGAGTCGCTCGCCGGCATCGGCAACGCGTACTCGGACGAGATCCTTCACGCGGCCAAGCTCTCGCCCGTCGCGCACGCGGCATCCCTCACCGACGCCGAGCGGGGCCGCCTGTACGCCGCGATCCGCGACATCCTCGGCGGCGCGTTCGCCGCCCGCCGCGACGTGCCGCTCGACCGGCAGAAAGCCGAGAAGGTCGCCGCGATGCGCGTGCACGGCCGCACGGGCGAGGTCTGCCCCGTGTGCGGCGACGAGGTGCGCGACGTGCCGGCGTCGAAGGGGAACGCGCAGTACTGCGCGACGTGCCAGACCGGCGGGGTTCCGCTCGAGGGGTGACCGGGGCTGTGCCCAGGGGCGGGGTGGCAGACTCGACAGGATGACCTCCACCCTGCTCGACGCCGTGCGCTCGACCGACGGCTCCGCCGACGGCATCTACGACGCCTTCGTCGCATGGGCGGGGGAGCGGGGGCTCAGCCTCTACCCGGCGCAGGACGAGGCGGTGATCGAGCTGGTGTCGGGAGCGAACGTCATCCTCGCCACCCCGACCGGCACCGGCAAGTCGCTCGTCGCCATCGCCGCCCACGCCGTGGCGATGGCAGAGGGCGGACGTACGTATTACACGGCGCCGATCAAGGCCCTCGTGAGCGAGAAGTTCTTCGCCCTCGTCGACATCTTCGGCGCCGAGAACGTCGGGATGGTCACGGGCGACTCGTCCGTGAACCCGGATGCGCCGATCGTGTGCTGCACCGCGGAGATCCTCGCGAACCTCGCGCTGCGGCAGGGCGCGGACGCGGACGTCGCGCAGGTCGTGATGGACGAGTTCCACTACTACGGCGACGCGGACCGCGGCTGGGCCTGGCAGGTGCCGCTGCTGCTTCTTCCGCGCGCGCAGTTCCTGCTGATGTCGGCCACGCTCGGCGACACGAGCGAGATCGAGGCCGACCTCCGGCGGCGCACCGGACGCGAGACGACGCTCGTCGCCGGCGCGGAGCGTCCCGTGCCGCTTCACCACACGTATGAGAAGCGCGCCGCGCACGAGCTCGTCGAGAAGCTGCTCGAGGAGCACGAGACCCCGATCTACATCGTCCACTTCTCGCAGGCCGCGGCGATGGAGCGGGCGCAGGCGCTCGCGAACGTGAAGGTCTCCACACGCGAGCAGCGCGACGCGATCGCCGAGGCCATCGGCGGGTTCCGCTTCACCACCGCCTTCGGCAAGCAGCTGTCGCGCCTCGTGCGGGCGGGGATCGGCGTCCACCACGCCGGCATGCTCCCGCGGTACCGGCGCCTCGTCGAGACCCTCGCGCAGCGCGGCCTGCTGCGCGTGATCTGCGGCACCGACACCCTCGGCGTCGGCATCAACGTCCCCATCCGCACGGTGCTGATCTCGGCGCTGTCGAAGTACGACGGAACCCGGATGCGCCGCCTCTCGGCGCGCGAGTTCCACCAGATCGCGGGCCGCGCCGGGCGGGCGGGCTACGACCCCTACGGCAACGTCGTCGTGATGGCCCCGGATCACGAGATCGAGAACGAGCAGGCGCTGCGGAAGGCCGGCGACGACCCGAAGAAGCTCAAGAAGGTGCAGCGGAAGTCGGCGCCGGCCGGGTTCGTCTCCTGGAGCGAGGCCACGTTCGACAAGCTCGTCGACGCGATTCCCGAGCCGCTGACCCCGCAGCTGCAGATCACCTCGGCCATGATCATCAACGTCATCGGCCGCGGCGGGGACGTGTTCGGCAACGTCCGCTCGCTCGTGTTCGACAACCACGAGCCGCGCGCGCGGAAGTACGCGCTCGCCCGCCGCGCCATCGCGATCTTCCGCACGCTGCGCGATGCCGGCATCGTCGAGGTCACGCCCGCGGGGGACATCCGGCTCGTCGTCGAACTGCAGCCGAACTTCGCGCTCAACCAGCCCCTGTCGCCGTTCGCGCTCGCCGCGATCGAGCTGCTCGATCCGGATGACGCCCCCGGCGCCGCGGGAACCGGTCACTACGCGCTGGATGTCGTGAGCGTGATCGAGGCGACGCTCGACGACCCGCGCGCCATCCTCAGCCAGCAGGAGTTCAAGGCGCGCGGCGAGGCCGTCGCCGCGATGAAGCGCGAGGGGATCGAGTACGACGAGCGGATGGCGCTGCTCGAGGACATCACGTACCCGAAGCCGCTCGACGAGCTGCTCGCGCAGGCCTTCGAGGTGTTCGCGACGAGCCAGCCGTGGGTGCGCGACTTCGAGCTGAAGCCGAAGTCGGTCGTGCGCGACATGTTCGAGCGGGCGATGAGCTTCGCCGAGTTCACGAACTGGTACCAGCTCGGCCGCAGCGAGGGCCTCGTGCTGCGGTACCTCAGCGACGCGTACCGCGCGATCCGGCAGACGGTTCCCGCCGAGGCGCGCACCGAGGAGCTGCTCGACATCATCGCGTGGCTCGGCGAGCTCGTGCGCCAGGTCGACTCGAGCCTCGTGGACGAGTGGGAGGCGCTCGTCTCGGGCGCCGACGCGCACGGATCGGACGAGGCCGCTGCTTCTGAATCGATCGTGCCTCCCGCGCCGCCGTCCCTCGTGCAGAACCGCCGCGCGTTCACCGTGCTCGTGCGCAACGAGCTGTTCCGCCGCGTGCAGCTCGCCGCGCGCGAGGCCGACGACGAGCTCGTCGAACTGGATCCGGATGCCGGCTGGCCCGAGGCGCTCGACGCGTACTACGACGAGCACGAGTCGATCGGCATCTCGGGCGCCGCGCGCTCGCCGCAGCTGTGCCGGATCACCGAGCACGGACCGGACGGCGACCGCGAGGCCTGGACGGTCGAGCAGGTCATCGACGACCCGGCGGGAAACCACGACTGGCGCATCCGCGCCGAGGTCGACCTCGCCGCGTCGGCCGAGGCAGGTGCGGCCGTTGTGCACGTGACCGAGGTCGTGCGGCTGTAGTCGCCGCGGGGGATCAGGCGGGCAGCGGCTGCGCGCCGATCACCGACAGCAGGCGCAGCTTCTCGTGGCTCTCGGTGCCCGGAGCCGCGGTGTAGACGAGCAGCGCGTGCGACTGATCCGGATCCAGCAGGCGCTGGCACGTGAGCTCCAGCAGCCCGAGCTGGGGATGCATGAACCGCTTGACGTCGCGGGGCCGAAGGCCGACCTCGTGGGCGTCCCAGGCCCGGCGGAACTCGTCGCTGCGCTCGAGCAGCAGCGCGGCGAACTGCGCGGCGCGCGAGCCGGGGCCGCGCAGCGCCGCGAGCTCGCGAAGCCCCGACGCGTACAGGCGGGTGAGGAAGGCGTGCTCCTCCGGCGCATAGAGCCGTCGCGCCGCCGGATCGGTGAACCACCGGTACCCGATGCTGCGCGCCGGCCCCTGCAGGCTCGCGGTGTCGCCGGTCAGCGCGACCCCGAGCGGCGACTGCCGCAGCGTCTCGCCGAGCTCGGTCACGATCTCGGCGGGCGTGTCGGACAGGCGGTCGAGCACCCGCAGCAGCCCCGGGCTGACGTGCTCGCTCGACGCGCCCCGCGACGGCGGATGCTGGCCGGCGAGCCGGTACAGGTGATCGCGCTCGTCGAGCGTGAGGTGAAGGCCCTGCGCGATCGACGCGAGCATCTGCGGCGAGGGATGCGGCCCGGTGCCGCGCTCGAGGCGCGCGTAGTAGTCGGTCGACATGTGACTGAGCGCCGCGACCTCCTCGCGCCGCAGCCCGACGGTCCGGCGACGCGACCCCGGGCGAAGGCCGACGTCCTCGGGCTGCAGCGCCTCCCGTCGGCTGCGCAGGAATGCGGCGAGCCCCGTCCGATCCATCGATCCCCCCATCGTCGGCTGCTTCGTTTCTACCCTGCCGTCGGTTCCTCAGCCAGGCATCGCCGGTCCACCCCTGCGCGCGGCTCGCCCCTCGGCCGGATGCGGATGGGTGAGGAGCGGATGCGCGAGGCACTGATCCGCGGGTCCTGGATGGCGCGCGCCGGGCGGCGCAGGATCGTCGAAGACCACAGATCCGCTCGAGAAGGAGCCGCCATGCCTCGCCCCATCGACATCACCGTGCCCGACCTGTCAGGGCGCCGCGCGCTCGTCACGGGAGCGAGCGACGGGATGGGCCTGCGCATCGCGGCCCGCCTCGCCGCGGCCGGCGCCGAGGTGATCATGCCGGTCCGCAACCCTGCGAAGGGCGAGAAGGCCGCGGCGACGATCCGCGCGCAGGTCCCCGGCGCCGCGCTCGTGCTGCGCGGCCTCGACCTGTCGAGCCTCGACTCGGTCTCGGCGCTGGCGGAGACGCTGCTCGACGAGGGGGGCCCCCTCCATTTCCTGATCGGCAACGCGGGGGTGATGACGCCGCCGGATCGCCAGACGACGGCCGACGGGTTCGAGCTGCAGTTCGGCACAAATCACCTCGGCCACTTCGCCCTCGTCGGGCGCCTGCTTCCGCTGCTGCGCGAGGGGAGGGCCCGCGTCACGTCGCAGATCAGCGTCGCCGCGCGCAGCGGCCGCATCAACTGGGACGACCACAACTGGGAAGGCCGCTACGACGGCCAGCGCGCCTACAGCCAGTCGAAGATCGCCTACGGACTGTTCGGGCTCGAGCTCGAGCGGCGCAGCGCCGCCCACGGCTGGGGCATCACCAGCAACCTCGCCCACCCGGGTGTCGCCCCGACGAGCCTGCTCGCCGCGCGCCCCGAGCTCGGCCGCTCCGCCGACACAACGAGCGTGCGGGTGATCCGGGCGCTGTCGGCGCGGGGCATCCTGCTCGGCACCGTCGAGTCCGGCGCGCTGCCGGCGCTCATGGCGGCGACCGACCCCGCCTCCCGGGGCGGCGCGCTGTACGGGCCCCGCGGGCTCGGCAACCTCGGCGGGGCGCCGGCCGAGCACGCGCTCTACCGCCCACTGCGCAGCGCCGACGACGCCCGCCGCGTGTGGGAGCTGTCGGAGCGCCTCACGGGGGTGTCGTTCCCGGCCGCGTGAACCGCGCCCCGCGGCGTCAGCCGGCCGGAGCGGGACGGAGCTTTCGCAGCCACGCCTCGGTCTGGCTGACGTGGGCGGCCGCCGCGGCCGAGGCGGCCACCGGATCGCGCGCCTCCAGGCCCCGCAGGATCGCGCGATGGCCGGCGTCGGAGAGGGACTTGACGGCGGCTCCCTCAGACGACGGGAACAGGTGATAGGCGCGCGAGCGCGCGCGCAGCACCCCGACCATCGCCGACAGCGCCTCGTTGCCGCCGAGTCGCAGGATGCGCATGTGGAACTCGTGATCGAGCTCCGACTGCCGCTCGTCGTCGGTGGTGGCCTCGAGCCTGTCGAGCAGCTCGCCGAGCCCGGCGAGCGTCTCGGGGTCGCAGCGGGCCGCCGCCAGCGATGCCGCGTGAGCCTCGAGCACGCGGCGCAGCTCGTACAGCTCCAGGATCGACTCGAGCGGCAGCAGCCCGACGGTGAGCGAGAGCGTCTGGATGATGTCGGATGCCCGGAGCTCGCCGACGAAGCTGCCGGATCCGCGGCGTGTGTCGAGCACGCCGAGCGCGGCGAGGGTGCGGATCGCCTCGCGGATCGAGCCGCGCGAGACGCCGAGCCGATCGCTCAGCTCGCTCTCGCTGGGAAGCCGGTCTCCGGGCATCAGCGAGCCGTCGGCGATGAGCGCCCGCACGCCGTGCAGGGCGGTTTCGACGGCGCTCAGATCGCTCATGTCTCCATCATCCCGGATCGGGCGGCTCGCTCCGTCTCGCGGCCGATTGTTTCGCCGATGTGAAAGCTGTAGGACAGATCAACGCCCAGCGCCACGAAACCTAGCGCTCCAGGAGCCTCTTATGCCATGGTTGTCCGACAACGTCTGGAAAGGTCGGAATGGACAAGCTCGACACCGTTCCCGCGCCGGCGGTGGCGCCCGTGCAGCTCACGGGATTCGCCCGCGCCCGCGACGCGTGGCCGCTCGATCCCGAGATCGTGCACCTCAACCACGGCTCGTTCGGCGCCGTCCCCACCGAGGTCGTGCGCTTCCAGGACGAGCTGCGCGCGGAGGGCGACCGCAGCCCGATCGGCTGGTTCCCGCGGATCGCCGAGTACGTCGCCGAGGCCCGCCGCGAGGTCGCGCCGTTCGTCGGCGCGAACGCCGACGACACGGCGTTCGTTCCCAACTCGTCCGCCGCCGCGACCGTCGTCTACAACAGCCTCCGCCTGGAGCCGGGAGACGAGATCCTCGTCACCGACCACGGCTACGGCGCGATCACGATGGGGGCGCGGCGGCTCGCGCACCGCTTCGGCGCGCGCATCCGCGTCGTCGCTCTCCCGCTCGCCGCGACCGCGGACCAGGTGGTCGAGGCCTTCCGCGCGGCCCTGACCGATGCGGTGAAGCTCGTCGTCGTCGACCAGATCACCTCGCCGACCGCCCGCCTGCTGCCGGTCGACCGGATCGCGGATCTCGCCCACGAGCGCGGCGCGCGCGTCCTCGTCGACGGCGCGCATGCCCCCGGCCTCGTCGCCGACGCGGCCGTCACGCGCGCGGACTGGTGGTTCGGCAACCTCCACAAGTGGGCGTGCGCTCCGCGTGGGTCGGCGCTGCTCGTCACGACCGCGCCCGACCGCGACGAGCTCTGGCCGCTGATCGACTCGTGGGGCGCCGACGAGCCGTACCCCGGGCGCTTCGACAGCCAGGGAACGCTGGACGCGACCGCCTACCTCGCCGCCCCGCGCTCGCTCGCGTTCATCGAGCGCGAGTACGGCTGGGACCGCGCCCGCCAGACGATGAACGCCCTCGCCGACCTCGGCGTCGAGACCATCGGCCGCGCGCTGCAGCCGCATGTCGCGGCTCCCGTCGCGACCGACGTGGCCATGCCGGTGCCGTCGATGCGACTCCTCCGGCTGCCCCAGGGCCTCGGTCGCGCCCGCGAGGACGCCGACGAGCTGCGGATGCGCCTGCTCGATCTCACCGGCATCGAGGCGGCCTTCACGAGCTTCGACGGCGTCGGCTACCTCCGCCTCTCCGTCCACCTCTACACGGAGCCGAGCGACTTCGACGCGTTCGTCGAGCGCGCCGTGCCGCAGATCGTCGCGCTCGCGCGCGAGCGACGCGGCGAGTGACGCCCCGCGGCATCCCCACCAGACCCCACCGATGCACCACCGAACCCCGAACGAGGCGACTCGTTCAGAGAAAGAGAGAAGTGAGATGAAGCGCACCCGCGTCATGCTCACGGCGAGCGCGGCAACCGCCACTCTGCTCGCCCTGACCGCCTGCTCCGGCGGCGGATCCGGCTTCGGCGAGGAGGGCGGCAAGGTCACCCTCCAGATGGTCGAGAGCCTCACCAACCCCGCCCGCACCGAGCTCATCCGCTCGCTGCTCGACCAGTTCGAGGAGGAGAACCCCGACATCGCCGTCGAGCTCGTCTCGCCCCCGACCGATCAGGCAGACCAGAAGATCCAGCAGATGCTGCAGTCGGGCACCGGCGTCGACGTGCTCGAGGCGCGCGACCTCACTGTCGGGCCCTTCAGCAACAACGGCTGGCTGTACGACATGTCGGATGACCTCGCCGACTGGGACGGCTTCGACGCCCTCACCGACAACGCGAAGGCGGTCGCCGAGGGCGGGTACTTCGTCCCCTACGGCTTCTACGGCCTGTCGCTGTTCTACCGCACCGACCTCGTGGAGGAGGCGGGCTTCGACGGCCCGCCGACGTCGTGGGAGGAGCTGCTCGAGCAGGCGTCCGCGATCCAGGACCCGTCGAAGAACGTGTACGGCTACGCGTTCCGCGGCGGCGCCAACGCGAACGGCAACGTCGTCGCCGCGATCGAGGCGTACGTGGTCGACGACCTCGACACCGAGGACGCGTTCAAGCTGAAGGACGGCTCGACGATCTTCTCGGCGCCCGAGGCGCAGGACGCGCTCGACACCTACTTCGCGCTGTTCGAGCAGGCATCGCCGCCGTCGGCCGTGTCGTGGGGCTACCCCGAGATGGTCGAGGGCTTCACGAACGGATCGACCGCGTTCCTGCTGCAGGACCCGGAGGTCATCGCGACGGTGAAGCAGTCGACGACGATCACCGAGGATCAGTGGACGACCGCCCCGCTGCTGACCGGACCGACCGGCAAGGCCGCGCAGCCGCTCGCCACCGCGGGCTGGGGAATCGCCGAGGCGAGCCAGCACAAGGAGGAGGCCGTCAAGCTCGTCGAGTTCCTCTCGAGCGAGGGCCCCGCGACGGAGTTCGCGCAGTCCAACAGCCTCGTGCCGATCGTCGCCTCCGCTGCCGACGACGACTTCTACAAGGAGGGCGCCTGGGCGAGCTACGTCACGATGACCGAGAACCCCGACACCTACATCAACGTCACGCAGCCGCGCGGCGTGAGCTGGTGGACCGAGTGGGCGCAGAAGGCCGACTCGGAGATCCAGCAGGTGCTGCTCGGCAGCATGACGACGACCGAGCTGCTCGAATCGTGGGACGCGTACTGGACCGAGAAGTACGCCTCGGCCGAATGAGCGCCTCGGCAGTGACCGGCGTCACGGCGCCCGACGCGGGTGACCGTGCGGGGCGGGGTCAGGCCCCCGCCCCGCACGGGCCGGCGCGCGGCGGCGGACCCGCCCGGACGCGGCGGCGGGTGTTCGCGCGACGGCACGCGCTGACGATCCTGGCGTTCCTCGCCCCCGCCATCGTGTTCGTGTGCTGGTTCACGTACTGGCCGATGGTGCAGGGCGCGCGCATGGCGTTCCACGACTGGAACCTGTGGGACCTGACGTCCACCCCCTGGGTCGGCCTGCAGAACTTCGCGACCGTGCTGGGCGATCCGGTGTTCCCCGTCGTGGCGGGCAACACGATCCTGTGGGTCGTCGGCTCGCTCGTGCCGCAGCTGGTGATCGGGTTCCTGATCGCGCTCGGGCTGCGCCGTCGGTTCCGCTTCCGCGGGGTGTACCAGGCGCTCGTGTTCTTCCCGTGGGCGGTGTCGGGGTTCCTCATCGGCATGCTGTTCCGCTGGATGTTCAACGCCGAGTTCGGCGTGGTGAACGACCTGCTGATGAAGGCCGGGCTGATCGAGGCGCCCCTGCCGTGGCTGGCGGATCCGACGCTCGCGATGACCGCGGTGATCGTGGCGAACGTCTGGTACGGCGTGACGTTCTTCGCGATCATGATCCTCGCGGCGCTGCAGTCGGTGCCCGACGAGGTGCTCGAGGCGGCGAGCCTCGACGGCGCGGGCAAGGCGCGCCAGCTGTTCTCGATCGTGATCCCCTACATCGCGACGACGCTGCTTTTGACCGTGCTGCTGCGGGTGATCTGGATCTTCAACTTCCCCGACATCATCTGGGCGATGACGCGCGGCGGCCCCGCCGGGCAGACCCACATCATCACGACCTGGATGATCGAGTACACGCAGCAGGGCAACTACGGGATCGCGAGCGCGATCGGACTCGCCGTGATGGCGCTGCTGTTCGTGTTCTGCGCGTTCTACCTGATGGCGATGAGGCGGGTGAGCCGGGCATGACCGTGACAGAGGTGCTGACAACGGGACGGGCGACGTCCCCCACCAGGCGGCCCGCGCGGCGGGTCACCGTCGGCGGGGTGATCAAGGTCGCGGGGCTCGCGCTGTGGCTCGTGATCACGCTGTTCCCGCTGTACTGGATCGTGGTGACGTCGTTCAAGGCGCCCGGATCCATCAACCGGTTCCCACTCGAGTACTGGCCGACCGAGCCGTCGCTCGACAACTACACGGGCCTGTTCGAGACCTCGGCCTTCGGGGTGTTCCTCGCGAACTCGGCGATCGTCGCGCTCGCCGCGGGCGCCACCTCGACGCTCATCGCGCTGCTGAGCGCGTACGTGCTTGCACGGTTCGAGTTCCGCAGCAAGGGCGCGATCCTGGCGGCCTTCCTGCTGACGCAGATGATCCCCACCTTCATCGCGCTGGGCCCGCTGTACACGATGCTCGCCGATCTGCGGCTCGTCGACTCCAAACCCGGGCTCATCCTGGTGTACATCGCGGTGTGCATCCCGTTCTCGACCGTGATGCTGCGCGGCTTCCTGGAGAACGTGCCGGATGCGCTCGAGGAGGCGGCGATGATCGACGGGTCGTCGCGGCTCGGCGCGCTGTTCCGCGTGATCGTCCCCGTCATGGCCCCCGGGATCGTGGCGGCGTTCATCTTCAACGTCGTCAACTGCTGGAACGAGCTGTTCCTGTCGGTGATCCTGATCAACTCCGACGCGAACAAGACCGTGCCGGCGGCGCTCAACGGCTTCATCTCGACGTTCAACGTGGCGTGGGGGCCGATGGCCGCCGCGGCCGTGCTGACGATCCTGCCGACGATGGTGCTGTTCGCGCTGGCGAGCCGCTGGATCGTCGACGGCCTGACCGCGGGGGCCGTGAAGGAGTAGGCGTCAGCGCAGCTGCGCGAACGCCTCGACGCGAATCGTCGGGCCGACGACCAGCACGATGTCGCCCGCGCTCAGCACCGTGTCGGCCTCGGCGTTGCGCCAGACGCCGTCGGCCGGCCTGTAGGCGGCGATCGTGACGCCGTGCTCGGTGCGCACACCGGCATCGGTGAGCGTCCGTCCCTGCACCTGCGTCGGCGCGGCGGCTTTCACCATCGCGTAGCCCTTGTCGATCTCGAGGTAGTCTGCCGCCGCTCCCCGCACGAGGTGCGCGACGCGGCGCCCCATCTCCTTGTCGGGGTAGATCACCTTGTGCACGCCGAGCTGCTCCAGGATCAGCCCGTGCTGCTCGTCCGTGGCCTTGGCCCAGACCACCGGCACCTTGAGCTGCAGCAGCAGCGACGCGGTGAGGATCGACGCCCTGATGTCGGTGCCGATGGCCAGCACGACGCGGTCGAAGTCGTCGATCGCCAGCTGCTGCAGCACGTCGAGCTTGGTGGCGTCGGCCCGCACGACCTGGGTGAGGTGCCCGTTCAACGACTGGACGAGGTCCTCGTCCGAGTCGATGCCGAGCACCTCGGTGCCCGACGCCATGAGCTCGCGGGCGAGCGATGCGCCGAAGCGGCCGAGGCCGATCACGGCGACCGAGTCGGCTTCCGCGATGCGGCGGGCATCCGAGCCGAACGAGAGGAACTTGACCACGGGGATCCTTCCGGTGGGGGAGTCAGCCGATCGCCGGCCGCTCCTTGGCGAGTTCGTAGGCGATGCGCCGCTCGCGCAGGGCGAGGGCGGAGCCGAGGGTGAGGGGGCCGAGCCGGCCGAGGAACATCAGCAGAACCAGGATGATCTTCGCGGCGTCGGGAAGGCCGGCGGTGACGCCGGTGGACATGCCCACCGTGCCGAAGGCCGACACCGCCTCGAACAGCACGCGATCCAGATCGAGGTCGGTCATCGCCAGGATCGCCACGACGGCGGCCATGATCGCGCCGACGGAGATCACCACGACCGTGATCGCCTCACGGTGCACCGCACGCGAGAGGCGCTTGCCCAACACGTTCACAGCGGTGCCGCCGCGCAGCTCGGTCCACATGATGAAGAAGAGCACCGCGAAGGTCGTGACCTTGATGCCGCCCGCGGTTCCCGCCGGCCCTCCGCCGATGAACATCAGCACGTCCGTCATCAGCCAGGTCTCGTCGTGGAGCCGAGACGTGTCGACCGAGTTGAAGCCGGCCGTGCGGGCCTGAACCGAATGGAAGAACCCGGCGAGCACGCGGGCGGCGGGATCGAGCGGGCCGAGGGTGTGCGGGTTGTCCCACTCCACCGCGAGCGTGAAGACACTGCCCACGACAAGCAGCACGAGGGTCGCCGCCAGCACGACGCGCGTGTTCATCGTCCAGTGCAGGGGGCGGCGCAGCTCGCGGCGCAGCTGCCGCAGCACGGGGAAGCCGAGCCCGCCCAGGATGATGGCCGCGCAGATCGGCAGGCAGATCCACGGATCCGAGACGAAGCCCATGAGGCTGTCGGTGTACAGCGCGAAGCCCGCGTTGTTGAACGACGACACCGCGTGGAACAGCGCGTGCCAGGCAGCCCGCCCGACGTCGTAGCCGTATCCCGTGAGGAAGCGGACGAAGAGCACGGCGGCCGTCGCGGCCTCGATGACGAGGGTGGTGGCCAGGATGCCCGTCGCGACGCGGCGGAGGTCGCCCGTGCTCTCCGACTTGGTCTCGGTCGAGGTGATCAGGCGCGAGCGCACGGAGAGCTTGCGGGCGAGGGCCAGGCCGATGAGAGCGGCGAACAGCATGATCCCGAGCCCGCCGAGCTGGATGAGCGCGAGAATCACCAGCTTGCCGAAGGGGCTCCAGTAGACGGGGGTGTCCGTGACGATCAGTCCCGTGACGCACACCGCCGAGGTGGAGGTGAACAGCGCGTCGACGAACCCGGTCCAGCGGCCCTGCGCCGAGGAGATCGGCAGCATCAGCAGGATGGTGCCCGCCGCCACGACGGCGCCGAAGCCGGCGACGATCGCCTGAGCCGGAGCGAGCCTCGGGCGAAGCAGGCGCCGCGCTCGCGGCAGGGAAGTGGACACGAAGCCCGAGCGTACGGCCGCGTCACGGCGCGTGAACGGGATCCTCACGCAATCCTCACGCGCGGCCGGGATCCCTCACGGCATCCGTGCGTCCCGTCGTCAGTCGACCACGAGCCGGTAGCCCATTCCCTGCTCGGTGAGCAGGTGCCGAGGGCGGGCCGGGTCGACCTCGAGCTTCTTCCGCAACTGCGAGATGTACAGCCTCAGGTAGCCGGTGTCGGCGACCTGAGCCGAGCCCCACAGGTCTTTCAGCAGCTCCTGCCGGGTGACGAGGGCGCCGGGATTGCGGGCGAGGAACTCGAGCATGCGCCACTCTGTCGGCGTGAGGTGCACGGGATCGCCGCGGCGCGTGACCGTCTTCGCCGCGAGATCGACCTCGATCTCGCCGAACCGCACCTGCGGCGCCCCGGTCGATCCGGCGGACCGCCGCGCGAGTGCCCGGAGCCGGGCGAGCAGCTCATCGATCTGGAAGGGCTTGGTGACGTAGTCGTCGGCGCCCGCATCAAGAGCATCGACCTTGTCGGCCGAGCCGGTGCGCCCCGACACGACGACGATCGGGGCGTCGGTCCAGCCCCGCAGCGCATGGATCACCTCGATCCCGTCCAGCCGCGGCATCCCCAGGTCGAGCAGCACGACGTCGGGGCGTGACTGCGCCGCGACGGTGATCGTCTCGGCGCCGTCCGACGCCGAGACCACGTCATAGCCGTGCGCGCCGAGCGTGATGCGCATCGCGCGGATCAGCTGGGGGTCGTCGTCGGCGATCAGGATCTTCATGCGCGGCCCTCCGGGGGCACCGGCGACAGGGGCAGCTCGACGACCATCGTGAGCCCGCCGCCCGGCGTGTCATCGGTGGTGAGCGTACCGCCCATGCCCTCCGTGAAGCCGCGTGAGAGCGCGAGCCCGAGACCGAGGCCGGTGGTGTTGTCGGTGTCGCCCATCCGCTGGAAGGGCGCGAACATCTCGCCCTGCCGCTCGGCCGGCACACCGGGACCGTGATCGACGATCAGGATGCGCCCGCGCCGGTTCTCGGCCTCGGTCTGGATGCGCACAGCACCTTGGTCGGGGGAGAAGCGGTCGGCGTTGGCGAGCACGTTCACCAGCACGCGCTGCAGCAGCACGGGATCGCCCTGCACGGGGGGCATGTGGGGCACGAGGGCGAGGTCGACGCGGGCGGGCGGGAGGTCGAGCTCGTCGATCGCGGCCAGGATCACATCGGCCGCATCGACCGGCTCGAGGGAGACGGCCAGCACGCCGGCCTGCACGCGACCGACATCGAGCAGGTCGGTCACGAGGGTCGACAGGGTCTCGAGGCTCTCGTGGGCGGTGTCGAGCAGCTCCCTGCGATCCTCCGCCGAGAGCGGGGCCCCGGCCGTGCGGAGCCCACCGACTGCGGCGACGGCGGAGGCGAGCGGTCGGCGCAGGTCGTGGCTCACGGCCGACAGCAGCGCCGAGCGCACGGAGTCGGCGACGGCGAGTGCCTCGGCCTCACGCGCCGCTTCACTGAGGTGGGCGTGCTCGAGGGCGGCGCCCAGCTGCGTGGCGACCACCGTGAGCAGGCGCTGCTCGGCGGCGCCGAGCCGCGTGCCGTGCAGTTCGAGGGTGGCTCGAGGGGTGTCCCGAGCGCCCACCGATACGGAGAAGGAGCGGCCATCCCACGCGGGCTCGCCGTCGGTCGCGATCACCCTGTCGTCGAGGTCGAGCAGGCGCGCGCCGGTCGCGCGGAACGCCTCCCGGGCCCGCGTGACGAGCGCCTGGGCCGCGCTCTCACCGCGCAGCACGCTGCCCGAGATCGTGGCGAGCAGTTCCGCCTCGGCTGCCGCGCGCTGTGCCACACGCGCGCGCCGCGCCGCCTGGTCGACGATCCAGCTGACGAGCACCGCGCTGATGACGTACAGGGTCACCGACAGCACGTGCGTCGGCGAGGCGATGGTGATCGTGAACACCGGCTCGAGGAAGAGGAAGTTGAGCGTGAGCCCCGACAGCACGGCCGCGAACACGGCGGGCCAGATGCCGCCGACGAGCGCGACCACGACGACGAGAAGCTGATACGACAGCACGTTCACCGCGAGGGTCTCTGGGTGGGCGAGCGCGTACAGCAGCCACGACAGGAGCGGTCCGGCGGTGAGCGCGACGGCGAAGCCGAGGATGCGACGCTTCGCCGTCAGAGCCCCAGTGGTCAGTCGCGGCAGACGCACCGCGCTTTCGTATGGTTCTTCGCTCGAGGGGCCGTCCACGTGGGTGAGCGTACGCCGCGCATCCGGCCGCGCCGTCGATCCTCACGGATTCGATGCGGTGCGCCACGACTCCCATCCGGCGACGACCCGGCCCGGCAGTCGGGTCGTCGCGCGAGCGAAGACGTCAGTACGACGTGCGCCGCGTCTCGTCCGCCTCGCGGATGAAGGTCTCCGCGAGGCGCTCCGACCCGCGGGCGACGAGCGAGACGTCGGCGCCGACGAGCACGAACCGGGCGCCCGCGTCGGCGTAGCCGCGGGCCGCGGCCGGGTCGAAGGCGTTGACCCCGACGGGCGTGCCGGCGGCCCGGGCTCCCTCGAACGCGCGGCGGACTGCCGCGACGACGTCCGGGTGCGTCTGCTGCCCGATGAGCCCCATCGACGCCGCGAGGTCGCTGGGGCCGACGAACACGCCGTCGACGCCGTCGACCGCGGCGATGGCCTGGGCGTTCTCGACGCCCTCGGCGGTCTCGATCTGGACGATCACCGCGGTGTGGGCGACCGCGTCCTGCAGGTAGTCGTCGATGCGGTTCCAGCGGCCCGACCGCGCGAGCGCGTTGCCCACGCCGCGGTGGCCGCGGGGCGGATAGGAGGCGTGCGCGACCGCCGCCTCGGCCTCGGCCGCGGTCGAGACCATCGGCACCATGATCGTCTGCGCGCCCAGGTCGAGCACCTGCTTGATCCACACGGCGTCGTTTGCGGGGACGCGCACGACCGTCGTGACCGGGTAGGCCGCAGCTGCCTGCAGCATCCCCTGCACCTCGCCGAGGCCGACCGGCCCGTGCTCCATGTCGATCAGCAGCCAGTCGAGGCCGGAGCCCGCCATGATCTCTGCCATCACGGGGGATCCGGAGCAGACCCACCCGCCGAACAGCGGGCGATCCGATCCGGCGATCCGGTCCCGAAGGCTCACTGGAAGCTGCATGCGATTGTCCCCGTCCGTCCGTAGTCAGCCAGGATGCTGTCGCCCGCCGTCACCCACACGGGGCGCGTGAACGAGCCCGCCAGGATGATCTGCCCCGCCTCGAGCCGGTCGCCGTGCTGATGCACCTTGTTCGCGAGCCAGGCGACGCCCATCCCCGGATGACCGAGGACGCCTCCGGAGACGCCCGTCTCCTCGATGGTCTCGTTGCGGTACAGCATCGCACCGACCCAGCGGAGGTCGATGTCGTCCGGTCGCATCGGGCGCCCGCCGAGCACCATCCCGCCGTACGCCGCGTTGTCGCTGATCGTGTCGACGATCGTGCGGCCCTCCATCTCGATGTGCGAGTTCAGCACCTCGAGCGCCGGGGTGACGTACTCGGTCGCGCGCAGCACGTCGAACAGCGTGCACGCGGGCCCCTCGAGCGGCTCCTTCAGCACGAAGGCGAGTTCCACCTCGATCCGGATGTTCGAGAAGTCGCCGGCCGGGATGACCGCGCCCGACTGCCACACGGTGTCGTCGAACATCACGCCGTAGTCGGGCTCGGTGATGCCCGTCGCCTGCTGCATCGCCTTCGACGTCAGACCGATCTTGCGGCCGACGAGCCGACGTCCCGCCGCGACCTGCTGATCGCGCCAGATTCCCTGGATCGCGTAGGCGTCGTCGATCGTCGCCCCGGGGAACCGTGCGGTGATCCGCGGGATCATCCCGTGCGTGCGCTCCGCCTCGGCGAGCTCCGCGGCGATACCCGCGATCTGATCCTGCGTCAGCATGGTCATCCCCTCGTCACAGCTGGTGGCCGAGCTTGTACTCGCCCTGCTTCCACGAGGGCATCTCATCCTCGTCCTGCGGGCGCGTGTACGAGAAGCCGTCGGCGCCGATCGTCACGGCCATCTCGCTCTTGTCCTCGCGCGACACGACGGGCTGCGGGTTGCCGTCGAGGTCGAGCACGAGCGATGCCTCGGTGTACCAGCTCGGCACGACCGGGTTTCCCCAGAAGTCGCGGCGCTGGTTGTCGTGCACGTCCCACGTGATGACGGGGTTGTCGGGATCGCCCGTGTAGTAGTCCTGCGTGTAGATCTCGACGCGATGGCCGTCGGGGTCGCGCAGGTACAGATAGAACGCGTTCGAGACGCCGTGCCGACCCGGTCCGCGCTCGATCGCGTCGGAGCGTCGCAGGGCGCCGAGCTTGTCGCAGATCGCGAGGATGTTGTGCTTCTCGTGCGTCGCGAACGCGACGTGGTGCATGCGGGGTCCGTCGCCGCCGGTCGCGGCGGTGTCGTGGACGGTCGGCTTGCGGCGCATCCACGCGGCGTAGACGGTGCCGTCGGAGTCCTGGATGTCCTCGGTGACGCGGAAGCCGAGGTCCTGGTAGTGACGCACGGCGCGCGGCACATCCGGGGTCACCTGGTTGAAGTGATCGAGGCGCACGAGCTCGCCGGGCGACTGCAGGTCGTAGCGCCACGACAGGCGCTCGGTGTGCTCGGTGGCGTGGAAGAACTCGTACGGGAAGCCCAGCGGATCCTCGACCCGCACCGAATCGCCGATTCCCTTGGTGAAGCCCTCGGGCCGGCGAATGACGCGGCAGCCGAGCTCTTCATAGAAGGCCACGGCCTTGTCGAGGTCCTCGGGGGTGCGCACGCGGTACGAGAACGCCGCGACGGCCGCGACCGGGCCTTTGCGCAGCACGAGGTTGTGGTGGATGAACTCCTCGGTCGAGCGGAGGTAGATCGCCTCGTCGTCCTCCTCGGTCACGTGGAGCCCCAGGATGTCGACGTAGAACTCGCGGGACCGCGCGAGATCGGTCACGACGAGGTCCATGTACGCGCAGCGCAGGATGTCGGGCGCGGGGGAGGACGGGGTGGCGACGGCGTTGTCGGCCTGGATCGGCGCCTCCTGCGAGACGTAGAACCCCGACGAGGTCAGCGTCCCGCGGCGGTCGGTGGATTCGGTCATGTCAGCGTCCTTGCTTTCTGTCTCTTTCGGCCCCCGGTCCTCGGCCCTCGGTCCTCGGTCGTTGAGCGAGCGAAGCGAGTCGAAACGGGGTGACCTTGCCGTGGCGATGTTCCGCCGTTTCGACTCGGTCGCTTCGCTCCCTCGCTCAACGACCGATGCCGAAGGTGGGGTTGTGCACCTTGCCGAGCGTGATGTGCACGGCCTGCTGGTCGGTGTAGAAGTCGATCGAGCGGTAGCCGCCCTCGTGGCCGAGGCCCGAGGCCTTCACTCCGCCGAACGGGGTGCGGAGGTCGCGCACGTTGTTCGAGTTGAGCCACACCATGCCGGCCTCGACCGCCTGCGAGAAGTTGTGCGCGCGCTTCAGGTCGTTGGTCCAGATGTACGCCGCGAGGCCGTACTTGGTGTTGTTGGCGAGCTCGAGCGCCTCCTCGTCCGTATCGAACGGGGTGATCGCGACGACCGGGCCGAAGATCTCCTCCTGGAAGATGCGGGCATCCGGCTTCACGTCGGCGAACACCGTGGGGGCGACGAAGTTGCCGTCGTCGAAGCCCTCCGGCCGGCCGCCGCCGGCGACGAGGCGGCCCTCGCTCTTGCCGATCTCGACGTACGACATGACCTTGTCGTAGTGCTCGGGGTGAACGAGCGCGCCGACCTCGGTCGCGGGATCGTGCGGGTAGCCGACCTTGACGCGCTTCGCCTGCGCCGCGTAGCGCTCGACGAACTCGTCGTAGATGTCGCGCTGGACGAGGATCCGGGATCCGGCCGTGCAGCGCTCGCCGTTCAGCGAGAACACGCCGAAGATGGTCGCGTCGACCGCCGCCTCGAGGTCGGCGTCGGCGAAGACGACGGCGGGCGACTTGCCGCCGAGCTCCATCGACAGGCCCTTCAGGTGTGGGGCGGCGTTGGCGAAGATCAGCTGCCCCGTCGAGCTCTCGCCCGTGAAGGAGATGAGCGGCACGTCCGGGTGCTTCACGAGGGCGTCGCCGGCGTCCTCGCCGAAGCCGTGAACGAGGTTGAACACTCCCTCGGGAAGGCCCGCCTCCTCGAAGATGCCGGCCCACAGCGAGGCCGACAGGGGAGTGAACTCGGCCGGCTTCAGCACGACCGTGTTGCCGGTCGCGAGAGCGGGGCCGAGCTTCCACGACTCGAGC
This sequence comes from Microbacterium paludicola, assembly GCF_039529675.1. Classification (NCBI taxonomy): domain Bacteria; kingdom Bacillati; phylum Actinomycetota; class Actinomycetes; order Micrococcales; family Microbacteriaceae; genus Microbacterium; species Microbacterium paludicola. Next base: position 53,410 of record NZ_BAAANG010000015.1, on the reverse strand, counting down.
ATGAACGGCGTGTTCCACGGCGTGATGAGCCCCGCGACGCCGATCGGCTTGCGGTTGACGTAGTTGATCTGGCGCCCGGGCACCTTGAACGTGTCGTCGGCCTGCGCCACGATCAGGTCGGCGAAGAAGCGGAAGTTCTCGGCCGCACGGCGGGCCTGGCCCAGCGCCTGGGTGATCGGCAGCCCCGAGTCGAACGACTCGAGCTCGGCGAGGCGGGCATCGCGCGACTCGACGAGATCGGCGATCCGGTGAAGGATGCGCGACCGCTCGCGCGGCAGCATCTTCGGCCACGGCCCCTCCCGGAAGGCGGTGCGGGCGGCGGCGACCGCGGCGTCGACGTCGGCCTTCTTCCCCGCGGCGGCCCGGATGTACGTCTCGTTCGAGACCGGATCGAGCACGTCGAACGTGCCGCCGTCGATCGAGTCGACGTGCGTCCCGCCGATGTAGTGCTGGATCTTGGTGGGAAGGTCGGCGGGCACGTGGCGGCGGTCGTACGCGGTGGTGCTCATGCTTTCTCCTGCGGTGTCGGGTCTGTCTCGGCGAGGTAGGCGTTCATGGTTCCCCAGCGGTGCTGCCGGGCGGCGAGCTCGATCTCGATCGGGGCCGCGCCCGCGCGCAGCAGCTCGAGGATCCGTGCGTGCTCGCGCACCGACTCGGGCGCGCGACCGGGCACGAACGCGAAGGACGAGTCGAGCAGGTTGTGAAGGCGGGTCCACCCCCGGTGCACGAGGTCGACGATGTGCGGGTTGGGGCAGGGCTCGAACAGGATCGAGTGGAACTCGCGGTTGAGCCGGGTGAAGGCGATCGGGTCGAAGTCGTCGAGCAGCGCGATGAGCCGGGCGTTGACGGCCTCGGCCCGATCGAGGTCGGCGGGGGTGAGCAGCGGGGCCGCGAGGGCGGTGGCGATGCCCTCGACGACGCCGAGCGTCTGCATCGAGTGCGCGTACTCGTCGCGGTCGACGAGCGAGACCCTCGCCCCGACGTTGCGCTCGAACTCGACGAGACCCTCGGCCTCGAGGCGGCGGATCGCCTCGCGCACGGGCACCACGCTGATGTCCAGCGCCTGGGCGACGGAGCCGAGCACGAGCCGGTAGCCGGGGCCGAACTCGCGCCGCTGGATCCGCTCGCGCAGCCACTCGTAGGCGCGCTGCGACTTGCTCTCGGTGGTGACGGTGCTCATCCTGCCCCGCCCGATCCGGTCTCGGCCTCGTAGCGGGCGCGCCACTCGGCGTTCATCGGGAACAGCCCGTCGACCGGATGCCCGGCAGCGACCTGCGACGCGATCCACGCGTCCTCGGCCTCCTGTGCGAGGCACGCGTCGGCGACCTCTTCGGCGAGGGACGGCGGGATCACGATCACGCCGTCGTCGTCGCCCACGATGATGTCGCCCGGCTGCACGGTCGCGCCGCCGCAGGCGATCGTCACGTCCTGCTCCCACGGCACGTGCCGCCGCCCGAGGACGGCGGGGTGCGGGCCCCGCGAGAAGACGGGGATGTCGAAGCCGGCCACCTGCGCGTAGTCGCGAACGCCGCCGTCGGTGACGATGCCGGCGGCTCCGCGGGCCTGTGCACGCAGGGCGAGGATGTCGCCGAGAGTGCCGGAGGCGGCGTCGCCGCGCGCCTCGATGACGATCACCTCGCCCGGCGCGACGCTGTCGAACGCGCGCTTCTGGGCGTTGTAGCCGCCGCCGTGGGCCGCGAACAGGTCCTCGCGCAGCGGCACGAAGCGGAGCGTTTTCGCGGTGCCGACGAGCTTGGCCCCCGGCGTGTTCGACCGCGGGCCGTCGAGGAAGACCGAGCGGATGCCGCGCTGCCGCAGCTGCTGTGACAGACCGGCGACCGGGGCCTCGAGGAGCTTCGCGCGCAGCGCGTCGGTCAGGATCGGCGCGGGCTCGGGAAGTCCCGCCGCCTCACGCGAGCCCCACGCCTTCTCGCGCTGCAGGTCATCGACGGAGGGAAGCGACCCGAGTGACGGATCGAAGTCGTCCGTCCCCTCGACGACCCGCGAGACGAGCCGTCCGCTCGTGGGAGCGCCCGGCGCATCCGGGGCGTCCACCTCGACCTCGATCACGTCCCCCGGCACGGCGACCGAGGAGCCGGCGGGAGTGCCGGTCAGGATGACGTCGCCCACCTCGAGCGTCAGGTGCTGCGAGAGATCGGCGATCAGCTGTGCGAGCGGGAAGATCATCCGGTCGGGGGCGGTGGAGTCGGCTTGCACCAGCTCGCCGTTGCGCCAGGCGCGCACCCGCAGGCCGGCGGGGTCGACGGCGCGGGCGTCGATCAGCCCCGGGCCGAGCGGGGTGTAGCCGTCCCGGCCCTTGTTGCGGAGGTTCGAGCCCTTGTCGTTGGCGCGGAGGTCGTACAGGCCCCAGTCGTTCGATGCCGTGACCCAGCCGACGTGGCGCCATGCATCGGCCGCCGAGACATGGCGAGCGGGAGCGCCGATGATCAGCGCGACCTCGCCCTCGAACGCCAGCAGCTCGGTGCCGGTCGGGCGCTCGACCTCGGCACCGCTGGGGGCGATCGAGCTCGTCGGCTTCAGGAAGTACGACGGGGCCGCCGGGCGGCGGCCGCGCTGAGCGGCGCGGGACTCGTACGCGAGGTGCACCGCGATGACCTTGCCGGGCACCGCCGGAAGCGCTGCGAATCGGGGGTCGGTCGCCGGATGCGTCACTCCGAGCTCCTTCGCTCTCGTGCCCCGGGGAACCGACCCCGGGCGTCGTATCCGAAATGATATACGATCCGGATCGCGCGGGGAAGGCCCGGCGAGCGTGCGCCGCCTCAGGGCCGCTGCGGCCCGAGCCCTCGCGCGATCGCGGCCGTCGCTCCCAGCCACGCGCGGCGGGTGGCAGGGCGGAGCGCCGTGAAGTGGAGGTACCCGCCCGCCATCGCCGGGTCGTAAGGGATCGCGGCCACGTCGCGCGACAGGTCGCGATAGCCGTCGACGACGCTGCGCACCTCGGCCGCGCTCGCGTGGGGATCGGCCTGGCTGACGATCGCCACGGAGTTCTCGACGAGCGAGGCCGAGCGGGCGTCGCGGTCGGCGAGCGCCTCGAGCAGCAGCGCCCCTGCCTCGGCGTGCTCGGCGCGGGTGGTGGTCGCCAGCACGATCTGGTCCCACGCGAGCACGCCGGCCCCGCCGTAGCGGGCGAAGACCGCCGCGGTCAGGATGGTCGTCGGCGTCTTGCCGCTGCCGCCCTTCGCGTTGACGATCGCGATCGTGCGCGGGCCCGGCCAGTGCTGGGACACCGTGAAGATGTCGGTGCGCTCGGCGCGCTCGTCGGCACTCGGGGGGACGCGCATCCCGGTCTTCGCGAGGAAGCCGCGCCATCCCTTCTCGGCCGGCTCCTCCGCGCGCTCGGGGGTGAGGAACGAGCGGCGCCCTTCGGGGGCGGCGGGTTCCCGCCGGGTGGCGGGCTTCTCGGCGGGCTTCCCGCCCCGCTGGCGGTCGTTCGCGGACTTCGTGGCCCGGGTCCTCTCCGCGCGCGGGCGGCGCGTGTCTGCCTCGCCCTGGGGGGCACGCGTCCCGGGAGTCTGCGGCGAGACGTGCAGCGGCGCGAACAGGTCGATCGGGTCGGCGTCGGGAGCGGCTGGGGAGGGCGCGGTCGGGGCGGACGCGGCAGCCGGGGCCGGCGCGCGGCCCGGGGTCCGCGGCTTGACCGCATCGCGCTTCGGCGCGGCGGAAGGCGCGGGTCGCGGCGCCGGGGCGCCCGCCGGCCGCGGGGTCCGCTGGGGCGCCGGCGTCGGCTCCACGGAGGTCGTCGCCTTCGGCGTCGCCGCGGCCGACAGCGGCTGAGGCGCGACGGGAGGCAGCGGCTCGCTCGCGGGGCTCGGATCCGTCGCCTCGCGCTGCTGACGCCGGGTCGGCGGCTCGGGGCTCGGGTCGTCGACGACGTCGCTGTCGTCGTCGTCATCGTCGAAGGAGACGCCGAGCACCGGAAGGCTCGTCGTCACGAGGCCCGATCCGCGCAGGGGATCCGGCAGATCGATCGGGCCGCTCTCCGTGCTCGGCGTCGCCTGAGCGACGGGCTCGGGTTCCGGCTCGGGTTGGGTCGGCTCCGCGTCCGCCGGGTCGCCGTCCTCGTCCTGGGTGGCGACCTCGTTCTGGGTGGAGTCATCCGGCGTCGAGTCGTCCTGTGGGGCGTCATCGCTCTCCGCGGCCTCCTCCCGCGGCGCGGAACCGTCTGCGGCCCCAGGCTCGGGGGAATCCGACGCCTCGGCGGCCTCGGGCGCCTCGCCGTCCTCGTCCGGCTGGACGTCGCCGTCGGCGTGGACGATCAGCGGCCACGTGCCGTCGGGCTCGGTGACATGGAGGCGGACGGCGGCGTCGCGCTCCTGTGCGGCGGCGATCGCATGCATCATGATCGCGTGGCGGCCGTCCTCGACCGTGGCCGTGTCGAACTCGGTCAGGACGTCTCCCGCCACGACCGCGGCGGAGCCGTCCTCGTTCACGATCGCGATGAGCATCGCGGTGTCGGTGGTGGACATTCGTCACTCCTCCCACGGGAGCCCAGGTCAGGGCGGAATCCCGTCATCCCACAGTAGCGACGGGGTCGCCTCCCGTCGCGGGAACCGGTGCCCGCGGCCGCGTCGAAGTCCGCTCGGCCCCGTCGGGAGGTGCCCCGAGGCCCGTCCCCGCGGCGGTCTGACAGGGTCGCGGCGACTACCCTGGAAGGGGCGGACCACTCGGTCCGATCCACCGCGAACGCGCTGATGGGGAGGTGCCATGGGACGCAACGCCGAAGCCATCCAGGAGGGCGTCGCCATCGCGCTCGCCGCCGCGCGCCTCTCGGTCAAGAACGCCATCCTCGTCGGCACGATCTCGCTGGACGAGTCGTTCGATCCGCAGCACTTCGTGGACGCCGCGCGTGCGGCGCTGATCGCCCTCGCCGACGAGCAGGATGAGGCCGCGGCCGCCGTCTCCCGTGCGCGGAAGGCGGCCTGGGGGCGCCACACGCAGCCGCACGGGACGCACGACTACCGCGACCGGGACGTCCGCAACCTCCGCCGCCGCGCGAAGCAGTACTCGGGTGTGGCGAAGGCCCTGCGGGCGAAGGCCGATGACGAGGCGGAGCTGCGCGAGCTCGTCGAGCGGGCGCGCGAGGCCGCCTGGCACGACGTCGAGGTGAACCTGCAGGGCCGCCTTCGCGTCGAGGCGATGCGCCCCGAGCAGGACCCCGATTACGAGTCGATGCGCGAGGCGCGAATGCAGGCGCTGCGCCTCGTCGACCTGCAGAAGCTCTCGGCGCAGGCGCGCCGCAAGCGCACGCTCGCGGCGGTTGCCGAGGACACCGCCGACGCCGTGTCCTGAGCGACGCGATTAACGCGATCGTTCGATTCAGAGCGGACGGCGCAATCCGCGCGTAACACGCGCTGGGCATACTCGATCGTGCAGCGTAAGCCGTTGCGGGCCCACCGAGCCACAAGATCCCGGTGGTGTGTGGAGGAGTCGATCGGCTCCACGTGCCCCTGCGGTCTGTGGTTCCTGCGACTTCTCGAATACCTGTCATTCGGTAGAGAAGTGAGATGCGGATGTCGCTCAAGGTCACGATCGTCGTGGGAAACCCCAAGCCCCTGTCGCGCACCCGGAAGGTCGCAGAGCTGCTCGTGGAGAAGCTCCTCGATCCCGGGTCGTACGAACTGGAGGTGATCGATCTCGCCGACCACGTCGACGAGATCTTCACCTGGCCGTCGGAGAAGTTCGCGGGACTGAACGCCGCCGTGGCGGAGTCGGATCTGGTGGTCTTCGCCTCGCCCACGTACAAGGCGACCTACACGGGACTGCTCAAGGCGTTCCTCGACCGCTACCCGGCGAACGGCCTGGCGGGTGTCGTCGCGATCCCGGTGCACACCGGGGCCGACTTCACCCACGCGATGGGCCCCACCCATACGCTCGCACCCCTCCTCGCGGAGCTCGGGGCGACCGTGCCGGGGCGTGGGTTCTATCTGGCACTCAGCCAGCTCGAGCACCTCGACGCGGTCGTCTCGGTGGCCGCGTCGGAGTATGCGGCGAACCTCGCGGGACTCGCGCGGGTCGCCGCCGCGACCTCCGCTGCTCACGTCTGACCGACTGCTCGTCATCGATAGGAGGAGAACAATGTCCCACACCGTCCTTGCCACTCCCGCAGTCGACGCGCGTCGCTTCCGCGACGCCCTCGGGCACTACGCATCGGGCATCACCATCGTCACCGGCCACGACGGCGCCGAGCCCCTGGGGTTCACGTGCCAGTCGTTCTACAGCGTCTCCGTCGAGCCGCCGCTCGTGTCGTTCAGTGTGATGAAGACCTCGACGACCTACCCCCGCATCCGAGAGACCGGCCGCTTCGCGGTGAACGTGCTCTCGTGCGATCAGGCCCACGTGTCCGGTCAATTCGCCCGGAAGGGTACCGACAAGTGGGCCGGGGTCGACTGGACGGCCACGGAATCCGGCAATCCCGTCATCGCGCAGACGCTCCTGTGGGTCGACTGCGAGGTATGGGCGGAGTACGACGCCGGCGACCACTGGATCGTGGTGGGCAGGGTGCGCGAGCTCTCTCCGGAGGGCTGGCACTCGGGAGAGCCGCTGCTGTTCTTCAAGGGGCGCTACCGGCAGCTGAGCGCCGTCGAGGACGCTGCCTGACTCGTCCGCAAACCCAGGAGATCCGCCACCCGGAGGTGGCGGATCTCCCGTTTCATCAGGGAAAACCGGAACGTAACACGAGTCGCCCGGTCATGACATCCATCCGAAACAGAGCCTGCCTAACGTAGTGAACCAATCGATTCACTCCGAGACGGAGCCCCACGCGTCGCGGCAATGACCCAGGCACGTTCTTCCGAGCAAACGGAGCAGCCCGATGACTTCTGCGCCCCCACTGACAGCCCCTCAGGTCGTCCCTCTCGCCGCCCCTACGGGGCGTCCCGCGGTCGCCGTCTCCCGTGCCGACAAGTTCTTCCCCCTGGGTCGCGGCAGGTCGCTGCAGGCCCTGGCGGAGGTCGACCTGACGATCGCCGAGGGCGAGTTCGTCGCGATCATCGGCCCGTCCGGCTGCGGGAAGTCCACGGTGCTCCGCCTCGCGGCCGGGCTCGACGAGCCCACGAACGGCACGGTCGAGATCTTCGGCGACGCCCCGCAGACCCTCGCGTCGCAGCATCGCCTGGGCGTCGCGTTCCAGGAGCACGCGCTGCTGCCGTGGGCGTCCGTGCGGCAGAACATCGCGCTGCCGTACCACCTGGCCGGGCGCGCGGTCGACGACGAGCGGGTCGACGGGCTCATCGAGCTGGTCGGGCTCGCCGGGTTCGAGAAGGCGCGACCCAAGCAGCTGTCGGGCGGCATGCGGCAGCGCGTATCGATCGCCCGCGCGCTCGCGCTCAGTCCCGACCTGCTGCTGCTCGACGAGCCGTTCGGCGCGCTGGACGCGGTCACGCGGCGCAGGATGAACGCCGAGCTCGCCCGCGTCTGGGCCGAAGAGCGGATCACCACCATCCTCGTGACCCACGACGTCGATGAGGCGCTCATCCTCGCCGACCGGGTCGTCGTCATGACGGGGCGTCCCGGCCATGTCCGGACGGTGGTGGATGTGGACTTCCCGCGACCCCGCGACGCGGGTACCACCCGCAGCCCGGAGTTCCACGAGCTGGTGGATCAGCTCACGGCGCTGCTGGACGCGAACGAGGGCACATGAACTCGGCCGCTCGCCCTGCCGGCAGGATCGCCTACGCGATCGCCGGAGGGACGCTCCTGATCGTGCTCGCGCAGCTGATCGGCCAGTTCGAGCTGGCGGGCAAGGCGTGGCCGCCGCTCACCGACGTGCTCGCGTACGTGTCGACGCCTGCGGGCTCGAGCCTGCTGGGCCGCAACCTGTTGGTCACGCTCGCCGCGGCCGCACAGGGGTTGCTGCTCGGCACGGTGGTCGCCGTGCTCGGCGCCGCGCTCGCCCTCGTCGTGCCGATGCTCCGGCCAGGACTCGACCGCTTTGCGGCGATCCTGCACGCCGTCCCCACGATCGCGCTCGCACCGCTGCTGATCACGACCGTCGGGCGCGAGGGAACGCCCGCCGTGATCGCCGCTCTGAGCGTGGGCTTCGTGATGTTCGTGTCGATGACGTCCGGGTTGACGGCCGCGAATCCGGCGCACCACGACCTCTTCACCGTGTTCGGGTCCACCCGCCTGCAGCGGCTCGGGCGCCTCGAGCTGCCGCGCGCGGTGCCGGCCTTCTTCGACGGCCTCACGCTCGCGGCGCCGGCCGCCATCCTGGGCGCGACGATCGGCGAGTGGTTCGGCGCGCCGATGGGCATCGGGCTGCTGCTCGTCAGCGCCATGCAGAACTATCAGATGGCCCTGCTGTGGGCCGCGGCGCTCGCTGCCACGCTGCTGTCCCTGGCGGCGTACCTCCTGCTCGTACAGCTGCAGCGCCTCGCCGCCGGGAGGTTCGCATGAACCGCCTGCGTGCGATCGGGATCGGCGTGCTCCACCTGTGGCCGATCGCGGTCGTGCTGATCGCGTGGGACCTGTGGGTCGTGCTGAACGGGTACACGTCGACCGTGGCGCCGCGCCCGTGGAACGTGTTCGCCGACGTTGCGACCGGGTTCGCCGACTATGTGCCGTCGATCGGCTACACGCTCGGGATGTCGCTCGGGGGCCTCGTGGGTGGCACGGCGATCGGCTTCGTCGGCGCGGTGCTGGTGTGGTGGTCGGCCGCCCTGTCCGGGATCGTCACACCCGCGGCGCTCGTCATCCGCTCCGTGCCGATCACCGCGTTGATCCCGATCATCGCCCGCATCGTCGGCTATGGCGATCCCGCTGTGCTCACGTCGACCGCATTGATCTGCTTCTTCCCGGCTTTCGTGTTCACGCTGTCGGGGCTTGCCTCGATGCCCGAGGCCGGTCGTGATCTCTTCCGCGTGCTCGGCGCGAACAAGCGCCAGGTGCTGGGGCGGCTCGGGGTGCTCCACGCGCTGCCGAACCTCATGATCTCGGTGCGCATCACGGCCCCGACCGCGGTGCTCGCCGCGATGCTCGCCGAGTTCCTGATGGGCGCCCACGGCCTCGGGGCTCTCTTCTCCCAGTCCCGCAGCTACCAGGACATGGAACGCGCCTGGGGCACCGCGCTCATCGCCACCGTCGTGTCCGTGCTGGTGTTCGTCGCCGCGCGCGGCATCGAACGCCGCGTGAACGCGCGGGTCACCTAACTGTCGGTCCGACCTCCGCGGCCGCACTCGTCCCACCTCCCACACCCCACCCGAAGCACCATCCTCCGCACCCCGAAGGAGTCCCATGTCCCGCTTCACCATCCGCTGCCGCGCACGCCTCGCGGCCGTCACCGGTCTCGCCCTCACTTCCGCGCTCGCCCTGTCCGGCTGCGCCGGCGCCGCAGGCGAGCCTGCCTCGGGCGCCGACGGCGACGAGCTCACCACCATCCGCGTCTCCCTTGGCTGGATCACCAATGTCGAGTGGGCGGGATTCTGGATCGCCGACGCCAACGGCTACTACGAGGAGGAGGGGCTCGACATCGAATGGATCGGCGGCGGCCCGAACTCCCCGACGACCATGGCGACGGTCGCCGCCGGCGACGCAGACCTCGGCATCGTGCCCGGCACGCAGTCGTGGCTCCAGTCCTTCGCCGATGGCAACGACTGGACCGCGATCGGCGCTCTGTTCCAGGAGAGTCCCGGCGCACTGGTCTCGCTGGCCAGCGATCCGGTCGAGTCGGCCGAGGATCTCGTCGGCCAGACCGTCCTCGGCCAGGAGGGCACGCAGATCAACTACGACGCGATCTTCCGCCTGGCCGGGCTGGAGCCCGACTACGAGTTCATCCCGGTGGGCTTCGACATCGCCCCGCTCGTGGAGGAACAGGGCGTCGCGTACACGGCGTACTCGACCAACCAGCCGATCATGCTCGAGGAGCAGTACGACATGGCGAGCGATGACTACGTCGTGACCATGTACTCCGACCTCGGCATGCCGCTGTACGGCAACGTGATCTACGGCGACTCGGCCTACGTCGAGGAGAACGGCGACGCGATGGAGGGGTTCCTGCGCGCATCGATCCGCGGCTGGCAGGAGAACGGCGAGGACTTCGCGGTCGGCGCCGAGCTCGCGGTGAACGAATACGGGGCCGATCTGGGTCTCGACCTCACGCAGCAGACGCGCGAGAACGAGCTGCAGCAGGAGCTCGTGGTGGGCTCGTACGGCGACCCGCTCTTCTGGATGGACGCCGACCTCATGACCGAGGTGATGTATCCGGGCCTCGAGGCCGCCGGCTACGGCGACGTGCCCGCGCCCGAGGAGTACATCGACATGTCGTACCTGGAGGCGGCGCTCGCCGGCCTCGAGGAGTGACCCACCGCGGGGCCGGGCGCGACCAGCCCGGCCCCGCTCCCGCACGCGAAACGAGAGAAGAGCGACATGACAATCGTCGAGACCGAGTTCGCCGGCGCCTCGGAGGGCGCGCGAGACCTGAAGGCACTGCCCAAGGGGCACCTGCACCTGCACCTCGAGGCCGGCATGCGGCCGGGCACGCTGATCGCGATGTGCGAGGCGCTTGCGCTCGAGATACCCCAGACCAGCGGCTTCGTCGGCTTCACCGAGTTCGGGCTCTGCTACCGGGCCCTGCTCACGGTGCTGCGCGAACCTGAGAACCTCCAACGCCTGATCGACGAGATCTTCGAGGACCAGGCGGCTGATGGGGTCGCGTACGCGGAGCTCGGCGTCAGCCCCACGTTCTACGCCGAGGTGTACGGATCGATCGACGCCGCGCTCGAGAAGCTGGTGGAGTTCGCGGAGGTGGCGTCCCGGCGCCACGGCGTCGCGTACGGCCTGATGCCCACGGTCGACCGCACCGCGAGCGCCGAGCAGGCCATCGCGGTCGCCACAGCGGCCGCAGGGTTCGCCGGCCGCGGCGTCGTGTCGCTCGGCCTCGCCAACGACGAGCGCGGCTTCCCGTGCCGGGACTTCGCCGAGGCGTTCGCGATCGCCAGGGCCGCGGGTCTGCAGTCGACGCCCCACGCCGGCGAGCTCGTGGGCCCCGAGTCGGTGCGCGAGGCGATCGACGACCTCGGCGCCGACCGGGTGCTGCATGGCGTTCGCGCCATCGAGGACACGACCCTGGTCGCCGAGCTGGCGGAGCGCGGCATCCCGCTCGACGTGTGCCCGACGTCCAACGTGCTGCTCGACGTGGTCGGCAGCCTCGAGGAGCACCCCCTTCCGCGTCTGCTCGCAGCGGGCGTCCGGTGCTCGATCAACGCGGACGACCCCATCCTGTTCGGCCCGAATATCCGGGCCGAGTACGAGGCGTGCCGTGCCACGCTCGGCCTGACCGACGAGCAGCTCGCGGCGTGCGCATGGACGTCCATCGAGACCACACTCGCGCCGGATGAGGTCAAGGCTGACGCGAAGGCGCGGATCGACGCATGGCTGGCGGCGTGACGGCCGGGCATTCGACGACGCTGCATTTCGGTGTCTTCGAGGTGATGGGCGCGCAGGTCGGCGGCACCTACAGCTGGCCCCACCCGCGCAGCGAGAGCATCGGCTACCTCGACCCCGCGCATTGGATCCGGACGGCCAAGATCGTCGAGGACGCCGGGTTCGACTTCCTGTTCTTCGCGGGCGGATACGGCTATCCGATGATCGGCGAGGACATCTCGCGCGTCTCCGTCGAGAAGGGCATCAACTTCGGCGGCGCGGACCCTGACTACCTGATCCCGATCCTGGCGCAGCACACCACGACCCTCGGATTCGTCGTGACGCAGTCGACCGGACTGGATCATCCGGCGCAGCTCGCGCGACGGTTCGCGACTCTCGACCACCTCACGGACGGGCGGATCGGATGGAACATCGTCACGGGTGCGTCGCAGAACGCGGTCGCGGACGTGTTCGGGCACGAGGGCATGGTGCCGCACGACACCCGTTACGACATGGCCGCAGAGTACGTCGAGCTCGCGTCGCGGCTGTGGGAGGACGCATGGGATGACGACGCGCTGCTGGCCGATCGCGCGACGGGCGAGTTCGCGCGCCCCGACGGCGTGCATCGCGTCGTGTTCGACGGTGAGCATTATCGCTCGCGCGGCTACTTCAGCACGCCGCCCTCGCCGCAGCGCACACCAGTGCTGTTCCAGGCCGGCACGTCGCCCAAGGGGAGGGCGTTCGCCGCCGGGCATGCCGAGTGCGTCTTCGTGCAGGCGACGACGCCCGAGCGCACGGCGGCCGCGGTCGCCGACATCCGGCGGCTCGCCGCCGAGCGCGGGCGCGACCCCGAGCTGCTGCGCCTGATGGCGGGCATGACGGTCTTCGTGGCCGAGACCTCGGAGGGCGCGCATGCGCTCGCCGCGGAGTTCGACGCGATGCAGTCGGACGAGATCGTGGCCTCGCTGTACGCCGGCAACACCGGCATCGACCTGCTCGCCCTCGATCCTGACCTGACGCTGCACCAGGTGCTCGGTGCGGGCGGCCCGATCGGGCAGATGGGCACCAGCAACATCGAACGGTTCCTGGGCGACGACGCGCCGACCGTGCGCGAGATCCTCGACCAGCTGCGGGGCCGCGGCACACGCGGCTTCCGCGTGGTGGGCGACCCCGTCGAGGTCGCCGACCGCATCGAGCAGCTCGCGGCGGCGACCGACCTGGACGGCTTCCTGATCGAGCCGGTCTTCGCCCCCGGCGACCTGCGCGACTTCGGCGAGCTCGTGATGCCCATCCTGCGCGCCCGCGGCCGGCTGCGCGACGGCGAGCCCGGCGCCTCGCTGCGCGCGCGGCTCACCGAGCGGCCCGGGGCGCATCGGCTCGGCGCCGCGCACCCGGTGCTCGGCCGGTCGGTCGTGACGGCCTGACCCGAGCGTCGCGTCCGCGGGCGCGCGTCGCGGGCCGGCGCCCGCCACCCGGGGCACAATGGACCAGGGCCGAGGGAGGACCGGGATGAGCGAGACGACGATGCCGCGCACTCGTCACCAGCGGGAGTTCGACGCCGACCGGGCGGCGTCATCCCCCGAACGAGAGCGGCTGCTGGGGCTGGTGACGGACCTGATCCTGCGCGACGGCGTGATCGACCTGAGCCTGAGCGCGATCGCGCGGGGCATCGGCTCGAACAACCGGATGCTGCTGTACTACTTCGGGTCGAAGGAGAAGCTGCTGCACGAGGCGTCGCTCGCGGCGTTCGAGCGCTTCCCGCGCCTCGGCACGATGTTCGCGCGGCTCGCCGAGCCCGGCGACCTGTTCGAACGCCTGGACGGCGCGTGGGCAGACCTCGCGGCCGACGAGAACCGCCCGTACATCGCGCTCTACTTCCAGCGGTTCGGGGTCGCAATGCGCGATCGCGAGCAGTGGCATGCATACGTCGACCGGTCGACGCACTACTGGGCCGAGGACCTTGCCGACATCCTGCGCGACGAGGGCTACGGCGCGCGGGAGGCTCTGGTCGTGGCCACGCAGATCGTGGCGACGTGGCGTGGATTGCAGATCGCCCTCCTCGCCGACGGCGATCCGGCGCTCCTGCGCGATGCCTACCGCGCGAGCCTGCGTTCCGTGCTCACGTCCTCCGAGGGGTGACCAGCCGCGCTGCGCGCGCGACGAAACGAGATTTCTCCTGCCGGTGACGGCGCCGAAACACGACGACCGTAGCGTGTGAACCGATCAGTTCACTTACATGCGGAGGTCCTCATGGCGTCACCCTGGAAGATCGGCTTGTTCCAGTGCATCGGGTTGATGGGCTCGTGGAAGCTGCCCGAGAACACCGCGACGGACTTCCTCGACCTGGACCACTGGCTCACGATGGCACGACGCTGCGAGGAGGCGGGGGTCGACTTCCTGTTCTTCGCCGATGACTACGGATACCCCGTGGTCGACGACGCGATCCCGGCCACCGCGCTGCGCGGCGGCATCCAGTTCCCCAAGGGCGACCCGACCGCGGTGCTGCCGGCGCTCGCTGCCGTGACCGAGCGGCTCGGGCTCGTCACGACGCTGTCGACGACCGTGGAGAAGCCGCCGATGGTCGCCCGCAAGATGGCGACACTCGACCACATGACGAAGGGCCGCATCGGCTGGAACATCGTCACGGGCGCGGGGCAGAACGCCTCGGCCCGACTGTTCGGCGTGCCCATGACCGAGCACGACAAGCGGTACGAGATCGCGGCCGACCACGTCGACCTGTCGCTCAAGCTGTGGGAGGGCTGCTGGGACGAGGGCGGCCTCGTGCAGGATCGCGAGGCGGGCGTCTATGCAGATCCCGCCAAGGTGCGCGAGATCGAGCATCACGGGCCGCACTTCGACGCCAAGGGCGTGCTGACCGTGCCACCGGGCCCGCAGCGCACTCCTGTGCTGTTCCAGGCGGGCGCCTCGGCACCGGGGCGCGATCTTGCCGCCCGATATGCGGAAGCGGTGTTCCTCGCGGCGGAGGTGCCGGCGTTGAAGGAGCAGATCGCCGACATCCGGCGCCGTGCCGCTGCGCACGGGCGCGACCCGCGATCCATCCGATGCCTGATCGCGGGCACGTTCGTGGTCGCCGAGACCGACGCCGCGGCGCAGGAGCTGCGTGCCCGCCAGGTTGCGACCAAGACGCTCGACGACGCGGCAGCCTCCTATGCGTTCTTCACGGGACTCGATCTGTCCCGCATGGACCCGGACAAGCCGCTCGACCCGTCCGCCGGGCTGACGCAGACCGGACGCACGAACGTCGAGCGCTTCCTCGGCCCGAACGCCCCGACCGTGCGGGAGATCCTCGAGGAGTTCCAGCGCAACAGCGTGATGGGCACGCCGTACGTGGGCGACGTCGCGCACGTGGTCGACGAGGCCGCGCGCGTGATCGCCGAGACGGACGCCGATGGCTTCCTGGTGCAGCCCGATCACACGGGCACGTTCGACAGCTTCCTGGACCTCGTGATGCCCGAGCTCGTCGCTCGGGGCCTCGTGTCGCCGCAGAGCGAGCCGATGACGCTGCGCGAGCGGCTCGGGGCGCCATCGCCGCACCTCGCCCCGGAGCACCCGGGCGCCGCGTACCGCTCCGCCGCCACGGCGCTGGTCTGAGGGGGTCGATATGACGAAGAAGATCGCCATCGGGATGTTCCAGACGGGCCGCGTGCGCGACTCGTGGAAGATGCCGGGCAGGCAGGACGACCCGAACTTCACTGACCTCGGTTACTGGATCGACTTGGCGCGGCGGTGTGAGGCGGCCGGCGCCGACTTCCTGTTCCTCGCTGACTCGTACGGCTACCCGACGCTCGGCGACGCGATCATCCCCACCGCGATCGAGCGCAACGTGCAGTTCTCCACCGTGGACGCGCAGATGCTCGTGTCGGCGCTCGCGTCGGCGACCGAGCGGCTCGGGATCGTCACGACCGTGTCGACTCAGGTCGAAGCGCCGCCGGTCATCACGCGGCAGTACCGAACGCTCGACCACTTCTCCAACGGTCGCGTGGGTTGGAACATCGTGACCGGATCCGCACAGGCTGCGTCGGCGCTTCTGTTCGGCGAGCCGCTCATGCCGCACGACGACCGCTACGCCAAGGCCGCCGACCATGTCGAGCTCTCCCTGAAGTTCTGGGAGGGCTGCTGGGAGGACGGCGCGCTCATCCGCGACGGAGCCGCCGGAATCTGGGCGGATCCGTCCAAAGTGCACGAGATCGTGCACGACGGGCCGTTCTTCTCCACGCGAGGTGTGCTGGTCACGCCGCCGAGCCCGCAGGTGACGCCGACGCTGTTCCAGGCCGGGGCGTCGACCGCGGGGCGTGACCTCGCCGCCCGCTACGCCGAGGCGGTGTTCCTGGCCGCCGAGGCTCCCACTCTCGCGGCGCAGATCGCTGACATCCGCGCGCGAGCGGTGGGCTACGGGCGCGCCGCGGACGACATCAAGTGCCTGATCGCCGGCACGTTCCGCGTCGCGGACAGCCGCGACGAGGCTGAGGCCGCGCACCGCGCCGCCATCGAGCAGATCAGCCTCGAGCACGCGGCGACGCTGTACGCCTACTTCACAGGCATCGACCTGCTCTCGCTCGACCTCGACCGGCCGATCCCGGCGAGCGCGGCGCAGGGCGACAACGGCCGCACCAACATCGAGCGCTTCCTCGGCCCGGATGCCCCGACCGTGCGGGAGGTGCTCGAGGAGTTCCGCGCCAACGGTGTGATGGGCAAGCCGTTCCTCGGCACGCCCGGGGAGATCGCCGACCAGGCTGAGGCGATGATCGCCGCCACCGATGCTGACGGCTTCCTTGTGCAGCCCGACCCCGACGGGGGCCACGACCTGTTCTTCGGCCGTGTCATGCCCGAGCTGCGCCGTCGCGGCCTGCTGAAGGACGAGCTTCCCGGTGCGACCCTGCGTGAGCACCTGTTCGGCGAGGGCCGCCGGCGCCTCCCTGACACCCATCCGGGGGCGGCTTTCCGACGCTCGGCGGCGAGGGTGCCGGTATAGCGGGGACACGGCTGCGGAGGGCGAGAACGGCTCGCGAAGCGGCCCGCTCTCCGCGCGCCCGGAAGGTCGCGTGGGGGCGCCACACTCGGTCGCCGAGGACACCGCCGACGCCGTGTCCTGCGCGACGCGCCCGGAGGCGCGTCGGACCCGCCTCGATTCGCGAGGACCCCGGGCGATGATGTACAGTAGACGGGTTGCCAAGGCAACGGAATGAGCGCCCGTAGCTCAATGGATAGAGCATCTGACTACGGATCAGAAGGTTAGGGGTTCGAGTCCCTTCGGGCGCACAGGTTCGACAGAACCGCCAGGACTGTGTTGAGACAGTGTGGGAAACGGCTTGCTTCGGCAGGCCGTTTCTTGTTTCCCGGCAGCCGCTCTGGCTCCAGCGCCTCCTCAGACCTCACGGCTGAGCGCGGCCGGCGGCGTCTGTGGCCGCGCCGCGAGGTCAACGCGGCGCGTTCCGCAGGCGGCGCAGCGGACGTAGAGCACTGTGCCGTCGAGCGTGCTGTGCGACGACTCGACGAGCCAGCCGTGCTCGTGCGCGGTCGGGGCGAGGAGCGGCAGGGGCGACGTGCGGGGTTCTGTCACGTTCTCCACGATGATGTAATGGCCTTATGCACCTCAACCCTTACGGCGAGTATGCGGTGCTGATGGCCGCGTCGCTCGCGAACGACTGGCCGGCCGACCGCGCGGGAGTCGTCGCGCGCATCCGCGAGGGCGGGATGACCGGCGCGTTCCTCGAGACGCCGGACGACCACGCGCAGGTGCGCGCGCTCATCGACAAGTGGCTCGAGGTCGTGGACGAGACGGATCCGGATCGTCGCGCGACGCTGCTCAACGCGCAGATGGCGGAGGCGACCGCCTACCCGCGGATGACGAACCACGACGGCGAGGGCTGGCACCTCCACTACCGCGACGACTACCAGGGGCTCGCGCACGTCATCCGCGCGGTGGTCACGGTCGGCACGGCCCTGCATCTCGTCACGCGCGGGATGCACCGTCTCGCCCGCTGCGAGGCGTCCGGCTGCGACCGGGTGGTCGTGGATGTGACGCGCAACGGAAGGCGGCGCTACTGCTCCACGCGCTGCGCCAACCGCTCCGCCGTTCAGCGGCACCGTGCGCGGGCGCACTCGTAGCCTTCGGGCAAAGGTGCCTGTTCGCTCAGGGCGAACGCAACGTCACTCGCCGGGACGTTCGCCGCGCAGCTTCTGCGTGAGCTGGCGGAGTTGGCGCAGCTCGTCCTCGCTGAGCACCGACATCCGCTCCGCGATCGAGCGGCCGTGGTTGACCGCCACCTGGCGGAACGCCTGCGCGCCGTTCTCGGTCGCTGTGACCATCGCGCCGCGGCCATCCGCCGGGTCTGAGCACTTCGTCACGAGGCCGCGCGTGACCATCCGATCGACGAGGCGCGATACGCTCGGCTGGCTGATCAGCATGTTCGTCGTGACGTCGCGCAGGCGTGCGGACATGCCCTCGGCGCGTGTGACGGTCAGCAGCACGTCGTACTCCGACTGCGTGAGGCCCGTGCCGGTGAAGTCGGAGGAGATCTCCGCGAAGATCTCGTGCTGGGCGCGGAACAGGCTCTCCCACGCCTCCACAGCGAGCCTCCGATCGACCATGACTCAAGCGTATCGGCGCACCGCCGCCTCCGCCCGACCCCGCGACCCCATAGCGTGGAGCGCATGGGGTGGACACACGCACGCGACCGGATCGCTCAGACGGGGCTCGCGGTGCTGGCGGCGATCATCCTGATCCTCTCGGCGGCGTTGCCCGCGCGGGCCGACGTCGACGACTTCGTGTTCGACAGCCTGTCGGTGGAGGTCGAGCTGTCGCAGAACGAGGAGGGTGCGGGTGTCGCGCGCATCACCGAGACGTTCGTGGCGGTGTTCCCCGAGTGGGACCAGAACCGCGGAATGCAGCGGCGGATCCCGCAGGATGACGAGTGGACGCCGCTTCATCCGACGCTCGTCTCGGTGACGGATGAGGCGGGCGATCCGCGTCCCGTCGAGACCGAGAGCGACGACGGCGATCTCGTCGTCACGTCGGCCGTTCCCGAGGGGGAGTTCGTCCACGGTCGCGAGACCTTCGTCTTCACCTACACGCTCGAGTACGTCGCGGGGCCGAAGGACAACGGCCTCGACGAGTTCAACTGGGATCTGCTCGGGGAGGAGTGGGCGCAGCCGTTCGGGGAGGTCGAGGCGGGCGTCACGGTCGACGCCGACCTCGCCGCCGCGCTGACGGGAGACGCCCGCTCGTATGCGGGAGATGTGGGGTCCACCGACTCGGAGGTGCTCGAGCCGGCCCCGCAGCCGGACGGGTCGGTCCGCTTCGAGGCGCAGTACCGCGAGGTGCGGCCGTACCAGCCGGTGACCTTCGCGATCGGCTTCGAGCCGGGAACATTCACCCCGTTCGACGCGTCGGTCGCGTCCTCTCCCGCGGCGCTCGCCCAGATCGGCGGCGGTGTGCTCGGGGCGATCGCGATCGGCTGGGCCGTCGCCGTGCGGCGCCGGCGGCTGCAGGACGAACCGGGTCGCCCGGTCGTCGTGGCGGAGTTCACCCCGCCGGCGGGAGTGGATGCCGCGACGGCCGCGGCGATCCTCGGGCGGTCGGGGAAGATCATCGCCGCCGAGGTGCTCGAGCAGGCGGTCTCGGGTTCGCTGCGGATCGTCGAGTCGAAGGGAATCCTCGGCACGTCGAAGTTCACCGCCGAGCTCGTCGATCCGACGCGCGCCGACGACAACGGCCGGATCATCCTCGAGGGCCTGTTCGGCGAGGAGCTCGCGTCGGGCTCGACGTTCGAGTTCGGCACCACCAGCGCGCGCTTCTCCAAGGCCGCGCAGAGCCTGATCAGCTGGGCGGGCGCTCGGAACAACGCCCTTCGCCGGGGCATGTCGCGCAGCTACAAGCTCGGCAGGTGGCCGCTCATCATCGCCATCGCCGCCGTGGTGCTGATGCTCGGCGGCGGGATCGTCGCGCTGGTCTCCTACGTCACGCCGATGGTGCCGATCGTGCTGCTTGTCTTCGGGTTCCTCACGATCTTCGCGATCCTGATCATCCTCGGACGCAGCCCGCTCACGAGCGAGGGCGCGGTGATCCGCGACCACCTGCTTGGCCTCAAGCAGTTCATCGACTGGGCCGAGGAGGACAGGATCCGGATGCTGCAGTCGCCCCAGGGTGCCGAGCGCCGGCCCGTCGACGTCGACGATCCGCGGCAGATGCTCGTGCTCTACGAGCGGCTGCTGCCGTTCGCCGTGGTGTTCGGCCAGGAGAAGAAGTGGGCCGAGCGCCTCGCCGTCATGTACCCCGGCGATTCGCCCGGCTGGTACGCGGGCTCCGCACCCTTCAGCGCCGCGTCGTTCGCCGCCGGTGTCAGCTCGATGTCGACCGCGAGCGTCTCGAGCTCGTCGGGCGGATCGACCGGCGGCGGCTCAGCGGGAGGCGGCGGTGGGGGAGGCGGAGGCGGCGGCGTGTGACGCCGGCAGCCGCTCGCGCGGGCTTCGGTGCCGATCGGCCGTTACTCCCGCGCAGAACGGACGCTTCGCACCGGATCGCGCGCGTCCGGACATGGTGAGGGGCCTGTCGGAGAGGCATCCGACAGGCCCCCTGTCCCTTGCACCAAGAGTGTCCTGCAATCACATGTCCCGGCGACCGCCACAGCAAACAATCGCCGGTGGAATGACTCTATAACGGTGCGATAACGACGCACAAGGGCTCGCCGTTACTTTTTCGTGACAGAAATCCGGCGGGCCGCCAGGGGGCCTCGTCGCCCGCTACTCGTCCAGGTCCTCGCCGTCGACGACCTCGACGTTGTCGAGCTCGAGGTCCTCGCCGAGCTGCACAAGAACGCGGGCGGTGGGGAACTGCTTCTCGGCCCGGAAGGACAGCAGCGACGCGTCCGCGAACACGACGACCGAGACGATCTCGAGGTCGTCGCGCAGGTCGACGTCCTCGACGAGCTCCTCCTCGTCGTCCTCGACGACGGCATCCTCGATCTCGGCCGCGATCTCCTCGATCAGCGCCGTCCAGCGCGTGGCGCTGATCTCGAGCAGCTGCGTCGTGGCGGCGGCGAGCGGTTCGGGATCCGGATCGGGCACGTCCTCGAGCTCCGGATCGATGGTCACGGTGACGACGGCATCCGGACCCACGAGACGGGCCCGGCCGTGCACCATGTCGTCCTCGATCACGGGATCGTCGACCAATCCGCTGTCGGAGATCCGGGCGAGAAGGGTTTCCAGGAGAGCGTCGGTCACGCGGACATTCTGCCCGCTGGAGCGCCGAAGTCCTAGGGCCCCTGCGGAGAGCAGATCAGGCTCCCTGCTGGGGCGGTTTCGCCAGCCCGTGGCGGCCCGGCTCATCCGGCTCGGCGGCGGTGTCGGGCGAGACGGGGGAACCGCCGCTCGGCCTCTCGGCACCGGGATAGGCGGGCTGCTCCGTCTCGATCCCCTCCTCGCGCTCGTCCTCGGGCGGCAGGTGATCGAGGGGCTTCTTTGCGTCGTCACGATTGCTCATGTCCCCAGGGTCCGACATCCGAGGGTCCCCGGGGAGGGGGTTGCGACGGTGCCCGCCTCGTGTTCCGGATGCCTGCCCCGGCTCGCCGACCCCGGGCATGATGGTCGGGTGAGACGTCGCACAGGTGAGGAGACCCGGCAGCTGCTGCTGTCGATCGGTCTCGACATGCTGTTCGAACGGGGAGCGGCAATCGGTGTGGAGCACATCCGCCTGCAGGAGGTGCTGCGCCGCGCGGGGCTCACCACGGGCGCCGCGTACCGGCTGTGGGCCGACCAGACCGAGTACCAGCACGATCTCGCGCTCGCGATGCTGCGGCTGCGGTTCGCCGATCCGATCGAGAACGCCACCGCGGCGGTCGAGCAGCTGATGGAGGACGGCGCCGACGTGGACACGATCATCCGGGCCGCCTCGGAGACGCACGCGCTCGACTCGGAGCGGCGCGGCGAGGGCCGCGGCAGTCGCGACACCGAGGCGTTCCTGCTGGCGCTCGCGCTGCGGGCCTCCGGGGCCACGACCCCCGAGCTGCGCGCGGCGAGTCGCGAGCGGCATGAGGAGTCGGTCGAGGGCTTCAGTCGCTTCTACGAGCGGCTGATGAAGGCCTACGGCTACCGGATGAAGACGCCGTACACGGTCCGCGACTTCACCGAGGCGATGGCGGCGCTGGGGGAGGGCTTCGCGATCCACGCGCTCGAGGGGATCGAGCATCCCCCGCTCGACATCGCGGAGGACGACGAGGCGCCGACCGGCCGCTGGAGCCTGTTCGGCCTCGCGGTGCGGGCCCTCGCCGCCGGGTTCATGACGCGCGATGTGCCGGCGACGTCCGACGAGTCGCCGGAGGCGACGGAGGGCCGGGACCCGGAAACACCGGCGGCCCCGAGGTCTGGCGCCGATGACGCGGACTCCCGGGGCCGCAGGGCCCCCCTCCGGTCCCCCTCGCGCTGAGCGGAGCGAGCCGCGATCAGGCGAGGACGGTGTCGAGCCCGCAGAGCAGGCTCCGAACCATCCTGGACGAATTCTTGGAGCCAGGCCAAGAAAGATAAGTTGTTTCTCCTCGCGCACGGATCCGCCGGGGGAGCGGATTCACCGGGCGGGCGGATCAGCCGACCAGGCGGTCGTGGAGCCGGTGCTGGCGGGCGACCGCGGCGACCGCGGACGCCGCGTCACCGCGCTCCAGCGCATCGCGAAGCTCGTCCAGCGTCTCCCGCACGTCCCGGCGATGCTCGTCGTCCTCGGCGAGGTGCGCGAGGTTCCGCTGGATGGCGATCTCGATGTCGGCGAGCATCGCGATCATGAAGCCGTTGCTGGTGAGGCGAGCGAACTCCCGGTAGAGCGGCCGCGTCGCGACGACGGCCGGGCCGCCGGAGATGACCGCCTTGGTCGCGCCCCGGATGATCCGGGTGAGCTCGCGGCGATCGCCCGGGGTCAGCAACGGCATCGCGAGCGCCACGATCGACGTCGCAAGCCCGCCGGCCAACTCGAGCGTCTCCCGAGCGAGCCGCGGCGTCACGCGGGAGACGCGGGTGTACCGGCTGGCGGAGACCTCGATCACGCCGATGCGGGCGAGCCGCTGCAGCGCCTCGCGCACGGGCATGCGCGACACCTCGAGCCGTTTCGCCAGTTCGCCGTCCCGGATCATGGATCCCGGCGCGAGCGTCCCATCGAGGATCGCGTCCCTCACGCGCTCGAAGACGGCATCGGACAGACGGGCGGGCGCCGTGTCGCGGGACGCGTCCAGCGCCTGCGTGAGATGACCGCCTCGAGCGCCGCTCGGAACGGCTGCTCGCTCGAGCTCATCCTGCGCATCTGACTCCGGAAGAACCGGCATCTCTCACCCCACGTAGACAAGTCCGGTCGCGGCGGCAGCTCGGCGACGAGCATTGCGGCGAACGGATTCCACCCGGGGGAGGGCACGGCGAGTATATCCGAACCGCGTTTCGCGGCGGGGAACGGGACGCCGCGCGCGCCGCTGCCCGCGGTCAGCGCGCGCGGCGGCGCCAGAACCGCCGCGGTGGCCGCTCGGCGACCTCGAGCTCGGCGGCCTGCCGCGCCGCCTCGCGGCGCTGCTCGCGGCGCTCCGCCCACGCGGCGAGCTCGGCCTCGACGTCGCGCGTCGGCGTGACGACCGGCGGCCCGCCGAGCAGCTGCAGCCGCGCGTGCCGGACGCGGGCGTTGAAGTCCTCGAGCGCGTCGCGCAGATCCTGCTCGCGGGTCAGGCGGTCGAGGCGCTCCTCGAGCTCCGCGCTCTCGACCCGCAGCGCCAGGGCGGGCGGTCCGAGCCCGCGCAGGTTCTCGGTCTCGATCTTGCGGCGGATCCACCAGTCGGGATCGTGGCTCTCGCCGAGCCCGGCGAGCGGCTTTCCCGCGCCGGGCAGGTTCTCGAACTCGCCGCGGCGGATGGCGTGCTGGATCGCCTGCTCGACGACCGCGGCGCGCTCCTCGGGCGTCGACCACGTGCCGCTCTGCTGCTCGTCCTCGGCGGCATCCGGTCCGTTGTCGCGCGCGATCCGGTAGCGGGCGGCCTCATGCCGGGGATCGCTCATCGGCACCTCCCGGAAGAACTCGGTCCTTCAAGGCTATGCCCGCTCGCGCGAAACAGCGCCGCCCCGGCCGTCACTGACCGGGGCGGCGCGTGCCTCAGCGCGGTGTCACCGCACGGGAGCCGCGCTCGGCGTCGGCGTCGGGGTCACCGTCGGTGTCCCGGTGGGCGTGGGCGTCACGGTGGGCGTGGGAGTGGGCGATGCGGTCGGCGTGGGTGCCGGCGTCGCGGTCGGGGTCGGCGTGGGCGTCGCGGTCGGCGCCTGGGCCTTCTTCGCGGTGGTGAACACGCTTGGCTGCGACGCGGCCTCGCCGCCCGCCGCCGAGCGCGCCGTCACGAACCACGCGTAGGTCTTCCCCTGCTGCAGGCGCGACCACGTGGTCGAGGCGACCTCGCCCGAGGCGACCGTGTCCTCGCCGATCACCGCGACCGGGTTGTACAGCGCGACGGCGTCGGTGCGGAAGCTCGTGGTGCGCGACGTGATGTCGACGGGCAGCACGAGGTTGTCGGAGCTCGGCGCGTACCGCTGCGCCGGATCGTGCTCGTCGGCGCCGAAGTCGTCGAGCAGCGGCGAGTACGTGTCGATCATCATCTCGCCCCGGTCGACGTCGAACTGCAGCAGGCGCAGGTAGCTCGCGCCGAACCGCAGCTGGTCGGTCGGCGCGTAGCCGCCGGCCTCCGTCAGCCCGAGCTCCTCGGCCGACACCGTGTAGTTCTGGTAGTCGGCGAGCAGCTCGACGACGCCGTGCCCGACCTCGCCCACCTGCGGCTTGACGTTCGTGCCGACGCCGTGGACGTGCCCGGCGAGGATCAGGAAGACGTTGGGGTTGTCCTCGACGATCGTCTTGTAGAGCATCGGCCCGTCGGGCGAGGCGAACCAGGCGTTCCGGCCGTCCTCCTGCGTGCTCGCCGCGAGGTAGTCGTGCGAGAGCAGGATGCCGTTGCGCTCGGGATAGCGGGCGAAGATCGAGTCGGCCCAGGCGGCCTCCTCCTTCGTCACGCCGTACGACAGGCCGACCGAGACGAAGTCGATCCCGCCGGCAGAGAACAGCGTGTAGTTGTTCTGGTTGTCGCCCTCCCGCCACGGCCCGCCGTAGTCGGCGTCGATCCAGCCGTCGTCGAGGGCCTCGTAGCGGTCGGGTCCGTAGTACTGGTTGTACAGCGCCTCGGGCCCGGTCTCGGTGCCGGAGCGGTTGTCGTGGTTTCCGGCGATGACCTGGTTGGTCACGCCGGCGTCATCCAGGGTCTTCTGGTTCTCGGACGACACCTCGAACTCGCCGATCACCTGCTGCAGCTCGGCCTCGGTGCGCGGCACGCGGATGTTGTTCTCGGTGATGTCGCCCGTGTGCGCGACGTACTTGATTCGGCGCTCCTCGGCGTTGTCCGCGATCCAGCGCGTGACGTCGCCGTACGCCTTCTTCCAGATGGCGCGCTCGGCCTCGGTCTCCTGCTCCACCGCACCCTCGGAGAGGTACTGCGTGTCGGTGAAGTGCGCGATCGAGAAGTCGTACGAGGCCGGATCGGCGAAGCCCTCGGCTCCGGGATCGATCTCGTCGGCGAACGGATCCTCGCCGGTGATCATCGCGCGCACCTGCTGGCCGTCGATGTAGCGCTCGTCGACGATCGCCGACAGCTGCGTGTTCCCCTCGAGCGCCCCGCGCGAGCTGGCGAGCACGTCCCACGTCTCGGTCTGCAGGTTCCAGGCGCGCAGGGAGGCGACGCGGGTCGGGTCGATCACGCCCTCCCAGCGCAGCACGGGCTCCGAGACGTGGCCCTTGACCTGCACGTCGAACCGCTGGAAGGCGACGTCGCGGCTCGCGGGCGAGTCGAGCGTCCTGCCGTCGCCGGGGGCGAGGGCCTTCTTGTCCGCCACTGCCTGCTCGCCGGGCACGCTCAGCGTGGTGGGCACCTCGGTCGCGCTTCCCTGCCAGCCCTGGTTGGGGGTCAGGATCTCCGCCTGCGTGAACACGGCCGTCACGTCGCCGCCGTCGGGCTCCGCCACGGTCGCCTGCAGGGTCGCCGTTCCGCCGGCGATCTCCGATCCGCCGGCCGGGGTGAGGCCGGCGGGCACGTCGGGGATCCCCGCCGACGTGAAGCGGACCTGGCGGGCGCCGGTGTTTCCGAGACCGTCGGCCGCGGAGACCTCGATCGTGTGCTCACCGGCGCTGAGACCAGGGCCGATGGGATCGCCGAGCGCGATGGGAGCGCCGTCGAGCGTGACGGTGGGGGTGCCGACGATGCCGGAGTTGTCCTCGAGCTGGATGTCGAGCGCCACGGCCGCCGTGATGGTCGTGCCGTCCGCCGGGGTGCTCGACGCGATCTCGGGTGCCGTGTTGTCGGTGTTCAGCGTGCGCGTGGCGGTCTCGCCCGTCGTGGACGTGGCCGCGATCGTGTGCGCGCCGTCCGCGAGCGCGGTGGTGTCGAGCTCGGCGCGCAGGCCCTGCGCGCTGGTGCCCGTGACGAGGAAGTGGAGGTCGACCTCGCGGAACAGGTTGATGTTCGAGCCGCACGAGCCGTCGCCGAGGGCGTACGACGCCTTCGGGCGCTGTGCCTCAGCCGCGCCCTCGGCCGGAGCCACCGACACGTTCGAGATCGTGAAGTCGTCGCGGTTGCAGCCGCCGGGCGTCGTTCCCGTGACGATCTCGATCGTGTTCCAGCCGGGAAGCAGCCACTCGTTCGGGAACACGATCTCGGCCGGGCCGTTCACGTACGTCTCGCCGATCGGCTGGCGGTTGCCGTTGACCCGGATGTGGTTCGAGAACTGCGGGTCGAGCGAGTTCGAGCCGACCTCGAACGCCAGCACCGCCTCGCCCGAGCCGAGCGTCGGCAGCGTCGTGACGGCGGGTGCGTCGATCGTCCAGCGCGTCTCGACGCGCGGCAGGGCGGTGGTCGACGAGCCGCAGGAGCCGTCTCCCATCGAGTAGTTCGGGGCGATGCCGGTGCCGGTGGCGACGCCGGGCTCGCCTGTCGCGAGCGCGACCTCGACCCCGAGGTTCGAAATCGTGAAGTCGTCGAGGTTCGCGCCGCAGCTGCTCGAGATATCGCCCGCGACGATCTCGATCACGTTCTCGCCGGGCATGAGGTAGCGGTTCGGCACCGGCACGTCGACGCGCTGGCTCGCGAAGTCGCCGAGCAGGTCGATCCGGTGCCCGTTGACCATGAGGTGGTTCTCGTACCGGCGCTCGATCGAGTTCGAGCCCACGTCGAAGCTGAGGGTCGACGCTCCGGCGCCGAGAGTGGCCGCGGCGGGGGCGGGAGCGCCGTCCACCGTGAGGGCGGTCGTGCCGCCGGGCGTCCCCGACGGGATCGACGCGGCGATCAGCTGGGTCGCGCGGGTGAGCGTGCCGTCCTCGGGCGTGATCCGCGGGGCGCCGGCGGGGGCGTTGTTGACCTTGACCGTGTGCGTCACGGTGCCGCCCGCGGCGGTCGTGGCTGTCAGCTCGTGCTCGCCGTTCGCGATCGCGCGGGTGTCGAGCTCGGCGGTCAGGCCGCGCGAGGCGAGGGGATCGCCGAGCACGAAGAACGACAGCTCGGCGTGCAGGATGTCGGTCGTCTGTGTGCCGCAGTCGCCATCGCCGAAGGTGAAGGTGAACTCGTTGTCCTCGCCGTTCGCCGTCTCGCCGAGCAGTTCGAGGGCGACGTCGGTGATCACGAAGTCGTCGTAGTTCACGCCGCACGCCGTCTCCGTCGCGCCCGCGTCGATCTCGACGATGTTCTCGCCCGTGACGAGCCAGGAGTTCGGCACGGGGATGTCCACCCGCTCCGACACCCAGGTGCGGTCCTGCTCGATCACGTGGCCGTTCACGGTGATCCGGTTTCCGTACGACACCGCCGCCGAGTTGCTGCCGATGTCGAAGGTCAGGTGCGAGACGCCGTCGGTGGGCGTTCCGGCGAGAGGAGCGCCGTCGAGGGCGATGCTCGCGACCGGATCCCCCGCGGTCGTCGCGTCGGCGGCGACGGCGACCGTTCCCTCGAGCCAGGCGCCGTCGCCGGGGGTGAGCGTGGGCGCCGCGACCGGAGCGGCAGACGGGTCGGGCTTCGCGGCGGGCGCGCCCACGGGGGCGGCGTTCGCGGCGGGCGCGAGGGCAAGCGGCAGGATGAGCGCCGCCGCGATGGCCGTCACCGCGGCGGCGGTGCGCGCGCGGGCGGGACGGGGAGTGCCGGAGGAGTGTCGCGTGATCGGCCGCATGCGCGCGCCGTCCTTCCTTGCGGGGGCGGGGATCGGGCGCGTCATCGCGGAAGCGGGCGCGGCCCTCGATCACTGTGGCGTCGGCGGGTGAACGCGGTCGGAGCGGGCGGCGACGAACCGGGGTCGGAGTGGGGACGGCACGTGAACCGCCGGTGACCCCGGCGTCATCCGTAAGTCAGGGTCAGCCGAAGCTGAGCGGGTTCCACTCGCCGGGGCGCTCGAGCTGCGCGTAGCGCACGTCCGACGACTCCGGGCCGATCTCGGCGACGCACGCGAGCAGCGACACCGTCGGGTAGCCGTGGGCGTGATTGTCGCGGATGATCGCGCGATCGTCCGCGGGATCGAGGGCCGCGCTCTCTGCAAGCACCCGCAGCCAGGGCTCCCACCACTCATCGCCCTCGGCGCCGGCCTCCTCGAAGCGGCGGTGCCACGCGGCGATGCGCGGAGTCTCGAGGTCGTCGACGTCGTCGTGCGCGAGCATGTGCGTGCCGGGGCTCAGCACCTGGTGGCGCAGCTCGACGCCGTCCCACGACGTCACCGCGACGTCGCGCCCGTCGACCTCGACGAGGTTGAAGCCGAGGGTCCGTGGCGTCCCCGACGGCGATGCGCCGCCGACCGAGGCGAGCACGATCCCGCCGCGCGACTCCAACTCCTCCGGACGCACGCCCTCCGGGTGCCCCGCCCGGTTCAACAGCACGGCGAGCCGCGGTCCCTGCGCCGCGAGCCACGCACCGCCGGCGAGCCGATCCTGCACCCCGGTGAGCCCCGGCCGATCGGGCCACCACTCGCCGAGCGGATTCCACGGCCGCTGCGGATCCTCATCCCGCACCGCCAGCAGGCGCACCGGATCGTCGGAGGACACGGGGACGCGAACGATCACGGTGCACATTGTTTTTTATTGTCTCGCACGCTCGGGGCCCCAAGCGGCGCCCTCGCCGGCGGCACTGCTGGAAGACTGGCCGCATGAACACTTCGGCAGGCTCAGCGCACCGCATCGTCGTGGGGGTGACCGGCGGGATCGCCGCGTACAAGGCCGTGCAGCTCGTGCGGCTGCTGGTGGGGGACGGGCACGAGGTGCACGTTGTGCCGACGGCGGATGCGCTGCGCTTCGTCGGGGCGCCGACGTGGGAGGCGATCAGCCGCCACCCCGTCACGACCTCCGTGCACGACGACGTCGCCCAGGTGCGGCACGTCGCGCTCGGGCAGTCGGCCGACCTCGTGGTCATCGCGCCCGCGACGGCGAACACGATCGCCAAGATGGCCGCGGGCCTCGCGGGAGACCTGCTCGGCACGACGCTGCTCGCGACGAAGGCCCCCGTGCTGATCGCCCCGGCTATGCACACCGAGATGTGGCAGCACCCGGCGACGCAGGCGAACATCGCCACGCTGCAGTCGCGCGGCGTGCGCCTCATCGGGCCCGACAGCGGCCAGTTGACCGGAACCGACAGCGGACCGGGCAGGATGAGCGAGCCCGCCGCGATCCACGCCGAGGTCGTGCGGCTGCTGGAAGGCGTGCGCGACCTCGCGGGGCTGCGCCTCGTCGTCTCCGCCGGTGGCACGCGCGAGCCGATCGACCCGGTGCGCTTCATCGGCAACCGCTCGAGCGGCCGGCAGGGGATCGCGGTCGCGCTCGCCGCGGCACACCGCGGCGCCGACGTCACCCTCGTCGCCGCACACGTGGAGGAGGGTGTGCTCGCGACCGTGCCCGACGGCATCCGGATCGCGCACGCCGGCACCGCGGCCGAGCTCGGGGAGCGGATGACGGAGCTCGCGGGCGACGCCGACGTCGTGATCATGACCGCGGCCGTTGCCGACTACCGCGTCGCGAACGTGGCCGACCACAAGCTCGCCAAGGAGGACGGCGCCCCCTCGCTGGAGCTCGTCGAGAACGCCGACATCCTCAAGGGGATCGCGGCCTCCCGCCGCGACGGGCAGACGATCGTGGGGTTCGCGGCCGAGATGCCGACCGAGGACGAGACGGTGATCGAGCGCGGCATCCGCAAGCGCCGCCGCAAGGGCGCCGACCTGCTCGTCGTCAACGAGGTCGGCTGGGAGGCGGGCTTCGAGCGTCCCGACAATTCGGTCTCGATCATCGGCCCGGATGACGCCGTCGTCGCGGAGGCATCCGGATCCAAGCGCGAGGTCGCCGACGCGCTGCTCGACGCGATCCTGCAGCTTCGCCTCTGAGCCGAACCTTCCGGCCGCGTCGCCCCCGGGCGCCCCGGCGCGGGTCGCATTAGGCTCGATCACATGGCCGGCTCCGACGCACGCATCGACATCCCCGCGATCACCCTCAACGACGGCACGTCGTTCGCCGAGCTCGGTCTCGGCACCTACAAGCTCACCGACGAGGACGGCATCGCCGCGATCGAGGCGGGAATCCGCTCCGGCTACCGCGTGCTCGACACCGCGGTGAACTACGGAAACGAGCGCGAGGTCGGCGAGGCGGTCCGTCGCGTCACCGCCGAGGGCGCGATCGGCAGGGACGAGCTCATCGTCACCACCAAGATCCCCGGGCGCCACCACGGCTACGACGAGGCGATCGCCAGCGGACGCGAGTCGAACGCGACCCTGGGTCTCGGGCGCATCGACCTGCTGCTGATCCACTGGCCGAACCCCCGCGTCGATAAGTACGTCGACACGTTCAAGGGGATGATCGCGCTGCGCGACGAGGGCCTCGTCCGCTCGGTGGGCGTGTCGAACTTCACGGAGGAGATGCTTCAGCGCCTCATCGACGAGACCGGCGTCACGCCCGCCGTGAACCAGGTGGAGCTTCACCCCTACTTCCCCCAAGGAGCGCTGCGGGCCTTCCACGCCGAGCACGGCATCCGCACCGAGAGCTGGAGCCCGCTCGCCCGCCGCAGCGAGCTGCTGACCGAGCCGCTGATCCGCGATCTTGCCGAGGCGTACCAGGTGAGCCCGACCCAGGTCGTGCTGCGCTGGCACGTTCAGCTCGGCTCGACCCCGATCCCGAAGTCGGCGGATCCGGATCGCCAGCGCGAGAACGCGGACGTCTTCGGGTTCACGCTCGACGACGACCACGTCGAGGCGATCTCGGCGCTCGAGCGCGGCCGTCTGTGGGACGGCGACCCGCTCACACACGAGGAGTTCTAGGACCGGCGGCGCCGGCCGCGTCACTCCTCGCCGCGTCACTCCTCGTCGTCGAGATCCTCGTCGTCGAGGTCGTCCTCATCCAGATCCTCGTCGTCCTCGTCGAGGTCCTCCTCGTCGAGGATCGAGATCATCCACTTCACGCCGAACCGGTCGGTGCACATCCCGAACAGGCCGCCCCAGTCGGGCTCGGACAGCGGCAGGGTGATCGAGCCGCCCTCCGAGAGCGCCTCCCACCACTCGCTGAGGTCCTCCTCCTCGTCACCGCTGATCGACACCGAATGCCCGCCGGGGCCGTCGTACGGCACGCCGGAGGGGGTGTCGCTCGCCATCAGCACCATTCCATCCGGCGTCTCGAGCACGGCGTGCAGCACGAGGTCTGCGTCGTCGGGGTGGTGGTCGAGCTCGCTGTCGCCGAACGTCTCGATCTCGAGCTCGCCGCCGAACACCGACTGGTAGAACTCCATCGCCTGGCGCGCGGTGTCGCGGAAGGTCAGGTAGGGATTGAGCACGGGCACGGCGACTCCTGACGGCGGGTGTCTTCGGGTGGACGGGGTTCAGTCTCGCCCGGTCGCCGACGCCCTGGCAAGGGTCACGATGCCCGCGTGTCGGTATCGATCACCCGGCCCGCGGGTCAGTCCCGGCGGGCCGCCGTCTCCCGCTCCTGGATGCCGAGGCGGCTGTGGCGGCGCGAGTAGAGGAAGTACACGACGACGCCGATCGCGAGCCAGACGAGGAACCGGATCCACGTCTCGAGCGTGAGGTTCAGCATCAGGTACAGGCAGATCACGGCCGACAGAATCGGCACCACCGGCACCCACGGCACCTTGAAGGCGCGGGGCAGGTCGGGCCGCGTGCGGCGCAGCACGATCACGCCGATCGAGACCAGGACGAACGCGGCGAGCGTGCCGATGTTGACGAGCTCGGCGAGCGTCGACAGCGGCACGAACGCCGCGAGGAGCGCGATGATCACGCCGGCGATGAGGGTGATCCGGTACGGCGTGCGGAAGCGCGGGTGCGTCTTGGCGAGGCTCTTCGGCAGCAGGCCGTCGCGCGCCATCGCGAAGGCGACGCGGGTCTGGCCCATGAACAGGATCATCGCCACGACGATGAGGCCGATGCACGCGCCGATAAGGTGTACACGCTTCCGGCGACGGGCACGGTCGAGGCGAACTCGGCGTAGCAGAGGGCGGCGAGGGCGCATGCGACGCCGGCGATCAGGAACGACAGGGCGATGGCCGGGCCGGCGTTCGTCGCCGCGGCGTGGCCGGTGAGCACGAAGATGCCCGCGCCGACGCAGACGCCGACGCCGAACAGGATGAGGTCGAAGACCCCGAGGTCTTCTTCAGCTCGTGCTCGGGCTCGGCCGTGTCGGCGATGCTCTGCTCGATGGACTTCGTGCGGAACAGGCTCACTTCTCTCCTCGTCTCGCGGTCGCTTCTTGTCTCGCTGTCGCTTCTTGTCTCGCTGTCGCTTGTGGTCGTGGTGTCACTTCTGGGCGCGCGGTCACTTCTCGTCGCGCCAGCTGTGCGCCGGCTCGTATCCCAGCAGGCGCCGCGCCTTGTCGATCGACAGCAGCGTCGTGTTCTCGCCGACCTCGCCGGTGACGGGGACGTCGGGGAAGACCTCGGCGAGCAGCTCGGCGTTCGGGCGCGTTGTCACGGTGTCCGCCGCCGCGATGATGAAGCGGTCGAATCCGGCCGGCGCGGTCTCCAGGGCGCGCGCGACGGCCTGGGCGCCGTCGCGGGCGTCGATGTAGCCCCACAGGTTCCACTTCCGATCGCGCGGATCGGCGTCGTACGGGAACGCGGCGTAGTCCTCCGGCCACATCACGTTCGAGAACCGCAGCGCGGTGATCGACAGGGTGGGGTTCCAGCGCACGAGCTCGATCGCGAGCTGCTCCTCGAGGTGCTTCACCAGCGAGTACACCGACTCGGGGCGCGCGGGATACTCCTCGTCGACCGGCACATAGGGCGGCGGCACATCGAACGGCAGGCCGAGGACGGTCTCGCTCGAGGCGTAGACGATCCGGTCGATCCCGATTCGCGTCGCGGCCCAGAACACGTTGAACGTGGTGGCGATGTTGTTGTGGAACGTGGCCACGTCGGGCGCCAGGCCCGGGGCGGGGATCGCCGCGAGGTGCACAAGCGCGTCGAACCCGTCGTGCGTGTCGCCGACCGCGGTCAGCGCGTCGACGACCTGTCCGTAGTCGGTCAGATCCACCTGCACGAAGTCGCGGTCGCGCGCGCCGACGCGGTCGAACCCGACCACCCGGTGTCCCGCGGCGCGCAGCTCGCGCGCGACGACCGATCCGAGCTTCCCCGATGACCCCGTGACAGCGATGCGCATGCGTTTCACCCTGCCACGAGGCGGCGGTCCGCGCTCAGCGCTTGACGCCGCCGACGAAGTACGCGAGCGGGCCGATCCAGTTGATCAGGATGATCGGGATCCACGCGGGCTTGGTCATCCTGACCTGCGTCGCGGGGCGCGCCCACAGGTCGGAGAACGCCGCCAGGGCAAGGCCGATCTGGACGAGGCCGACGAGCGCGAGGGCGACCTTGGCGAGGGGTGAGACGTTCCGCCGTGCGGTGCTGGTCTTGGTGGTCATGCCGCCATTGTGCTCCGCACGCCCCGGGCGTGTCTGGGGGCTTGACCCGCGCGGGTCAGCGGGCGCCCGGACCGTGCGGGGCGTGGTACTCCGACTCGCCGCGCTTCCAGTAGCCCTTCACGACCACGCGGTCGGCCGACAGGCCCCAGCGGTCGACGAGCAGCGCCCGTCCCGCCCGGACGATTCCCTGCTCGGCCGCGACGAAGCCGAACACGTCGCCCGCCGGGCGGTCGTCGGCGGTGATCGCCTCGAGCCGGGCAGCGAGCGCCGATCCCGCGGGAGCGTCGCCGCGGTGGACGAATTCGACCGGTGCCGAGGTCTCGATCTGCACCTCGTGGTCGGCGTCCGCGACCTCGATCAGGATCGTGGCGGGGGCGCCATCCGGGATCAGTGCCGCGTAACGACGGATCTGCGGGATCGCCGTCTCGTCGCCCGCGAGCAGCCAGCCATCCGGCGTGCCGCTGATGCGCATCGAGCCGCGCGGTCCGCCGACCCCGATCGCCGAGCCGAGGGGAGCGGACGCCGCCCACACGCCGGCCGCGCCTTCGTCGCCGTGGACCGCGAACTCGAGGTCGAGCCAGCCCGTGTCGCCGTCGACGCCCCAGTACAGGGGAGTGAACTCCCGGCTCGGCTGGGCGCGCATCTCCTCGACCGTGGTCGGTGCGGGCGCGGCGGGGTCCGGAAGGAAGATCCGGATGTGGTCGTCGTGTCCGGTCGATCCGAAGCCCACGAGGTCGGCGCCCTCCACGCGGACGCGGACGTAGCCGGGAGTGATCCACTCTCGGGCGGTCAGGGTGCAGAACCGGAAGCGAAGCTCCAGAGGTTCCCGCTCGAGCGTGAAGGTCGTCGGGGTCGAAGTCGCATCCGTCATGAGAGTTAGGCTAACCTTTCCACGCCGGGCTTAGGGTTGCCTTACCTGAACCTGAATGTGTGCCCCGGCCGATCCCCACACCCGAAAGACCGCGGCTGATACCGCGCTCTGGATAGGAGCATGTCCATGTCTGCACTCCGATCGACGCCCCCGGGCCCGCTCGTCGTCCGGCCCCTCGCCGGCCTGGCGCTGCTCGCCGCTTCGGCCCTCACGCTCGCGGCGTGCGCCTCGCCCGCGGCCGAGGCCGAGACGGCCGCCGAGCAGCCCGCGGCCGAGCCCACCACGGTGGAGGTGGAGGACAACAACGGCGTGCAGACGATCGACCTTCCGCTCGACTCCGTCGTCGCGACCGACAACCGCACGTTCGAGACGCTCGCCGACTGGGGCGTCGAGCTCAGTGCCGCGGCGGTCGCTCTCATGCCGTCGACCATCCCGTACGCGACCGACGACTCGATCATCGACCTCGGCAACCACCGCGAGCCCGACCTCGAGGCGGTCGTCGCCGTCGAGCCCGACCTGATCATCAACGGCCAGCGCTTCGCGCAGTACCACAACGACTTCGCCTCGCTCGCGCCCGACGCCACCGTGCTCGAGCTCGACCCGCGCGACGGCGAGCCGCTCGACGCCGAGCTCGCCCGCCAGGTCACCGCGCTGGGTGAGATCTTCGGCAAGCAGGACGAGGCGGAGCAGCTTGTCGCCGACCTCCAGGCCGCGATCGACCGCGCCAAGGCGGCGTACGACGACAGCGAGACCGTCATGGCCGTGAACACCTCGGGCGGCGAGGTCGGCTACATCGCGCCGGGCGTCGGCCGCACGCTCGGCCCCGTGTTCGATCTGCTGGGCCTGACGCCCGCGCTCGAGGTCGAGGGCGCAACGGACGATCACCAGGGCGACGACATCTCGGTCGAGGCGATCGCGGACTCGAACCCCGACTGGATCCTCGTGATGGACCGCGACGCCGCCGTCGCGGCGGACGACCCGGCGTACGAGCCGGCCTCCGACATCCTCGAGAACTCGGAGGCGCTCAAGAGCGTGACGGCGATCCAGGAGGAGCACGTGATCTACATGCCCGCCGACACCTACACGAACGAGGGAATCCAGACGTACACGGAGTTCTTCAACGAGCTCGCCGACGCGTTCGAGGGCGCCGAGTGACCTCGGTGTCCTGAGCCGCGGGCGGCGGGGCCGGCATGGCCCTGCCGCCCGCATCCGCACGTGTCCCGACCCGGCGATCCGGAGCCTTCCCCATGACGACCACCACCTCCGCCCCTCGGGTGCGCTCGCGCCCCGCGGGACGGCTCTTCGACCCGACGCTGCTGATCGGCGTCGCGGTCGTCGCCGCGCTGCTCGTGCTGTCGCTGTTCACCGGCGTGTACGACGTCGTGGGTGCCGACGACGGCTCGGAGATGTTCGCGATCACGCGCATCCCGCGCACGGTCGCGCTCGTGCTCGCCGGCGCCGCCATGGCGATGTGCGGGCTCGTGATGCAGCTGCTCACGCAGAACCGCTTCGTCGAGCCCACCACCACAGGCACGACCGAGTGGGCGGGGCTCGGGCTGCTGACCGTGATGATCATCGCGCCGCAGGCGGGCATCGTGCCCCGCATGACCGGCGCGATCGTCGCGGCGTTCGTCGGCACAATGGTGTTCTTCCTGTTCCTGCGGCGCGTGTCGCTGCGCTCGTCGCTCATCGTGCCGATTGTCGGCATCATGCTCGGCGCGGTCGTGGGATCCGTGTCGACCTTCATCGCGCTGCAGACCGACACGCTGCAGAACCTCGGCGTGTGGTTCGCGGGCAGCTTCACGTCGGTGCTGCGCGGCCAGTACGAGGCGCTGTGGATCGTGCTGCTGGTTGTGATCGCGGTGTTCATCGCGGCCGACCGGTTCACGGTCGCGGGCCTGGGCGAGGAGATCTCGACAAACGTCGGCCTGAACTACAACCGGATCGTGCTGATCGGCACCGCGCTGATCGCGATCGCCACCGGTGTGGTCACGGTCGTCGTCGGCAGCCTGCCGTTCCTGGGGCTGATCGTGCCGAACATCGTGTCGATGCTCCGCGGCGACGACCTCCGCAGCAACCTGCCGTGGGTGTGCCTGCTCGGCATCGGCGTCGTCACGGTGTGCGACCTGATCGGGCGGATCATCATAATGCCGTTCGAGGTGCCGGTGTCGCTGATCCTCGGCGTGGTCGGCGCGGTCGTGTTCATCGCCCTGCTTCTGCGGCAGCGTCGCCGTGGCTGACGTCGCCATCGCCGCCCCCGCACGCGAGCGCCGCTCGGGATCGCTGCCCACCGCCCGCGCCCGCCGCCGGTACACGATCGTGCTTGGCGCGCTGATCGTGCTCGCGGCCGCATTCGGCTTCGGCCTGCTCGCGTGGGGCAACCCGATGCCCGTCGGCTCGGACGGCTTCTGGCGCATCGCCGAGCTGCGCGGCACAGCCGTGACCACGATGGCCGTCGTGGCGGTCTGCCAGGCGATCGCGACCGTGAGCTTCCAGACCGCGACGAACAACCGCATCATCACGCCGTCGATCATGGGCTTCGAGTCGCTCTACGTGGCCGTGCAGACCTCGGCCGTGTACTTCCTCGGCGCCGCGGGCGTCGTGGCGATCCAGGGGCTCGGGCAGTTCGTGCTGCAGGTCGCGCTGATGGTCGGGTTGTCGCTCGCGCTGTACGGCTGGCTGCTGTCGGGCCGCTACGCGAACCTGCCGATCATGCTGCTGATCGGCATCGTGATCGGCGGCGGGCTCGGATCCGTGTCGACGTTCATGCAGCGGCTGCTCACGCCGAGCGAGTTCGATGTGCTGTCGGCGCGCCTGTTCGGATCGGTCTCGAACGCCGATCCCGCGTACTTCCCGGTGGCGATCCCGCTGTGCGTCGTGGCGGCCGCGCTGCTGTGGGCGCGGGCCGACCGGCTGAACGTGCTGGCCCTGGGGCGCGAGGCGGCGATCGGCGTGGGCCTGAACCACCGCTTCGAGACGATGAGCGTGCTGTTCCTCGTCTCGATCCTGATGGCGGTGTCGACCTCGCTCGTGGGGCCGATGACCTTCCTCGGCTTCCTCGTCGCGACACTGTCGTACCAGCTCGCCGACACGTTCGACCACCGTCTGATCTTCCCCGTCGCGGCGCTCACGGGCTTCGTCGTGCTGTCGGGCGCGTACTTCGTGATGAAGAACGTGTTCTACGCGCAGGGCGTCGTCTCGATCATCATCGAGCTGGTCGGCGGCACCCTGTTCCTCATCGTCATCCTCCGGAAGGGCCGTCTGTGATCTCCCTCAGCCAGGTGCGCAAGGACTACAGCAGCGAGGTCGCGATCGGCCCCGTCGACCTGCAGATCCCGGCGGGCGGCATCACCGCCCTCGTCGGGCCGAACGGCGCCGGCAAGTCGACCCTGCTGACGATGATCGGGCGCCTGCTCGGGATCGACTCCGGCACGATCGAGATCGCCGGCTACGACGTCGCCACGACCGCGTCGAAGGATCTCGCGCGGATCGTGTCGATCCTGCGTCAGGAGAACCACTTCATCACGCGGCTGACCGTGCGCCAGCTCGTCGGCTTCGGGCGGTTCCCGTACTCCAAGGGACGGCTGACGGTGGCCGACGAGGAGATCGTGAGCCGCGCGATCGACTTCCTCGACCTCGGCGACCTGGAGGGGCGGTACCTGGATCAGCTGTCGGGCGGGCAGCGGCAGCGGGCGTACGTGGCGATGGTGCTGGCGCAGGACACGGAGTTCGTGCTGCTGGACGAGCCGCTCAACAACCTCGACATGCGCCACTCCGTGCAGATGATGAAGCACCTGCATCGTGCCGCGGCGGAGCTCGGCCGCACGATCGTGATCGTGCTGCACGACATCAACTTCGCCGGGCACTATGCCGACCGGATCTGCGCCGTCAAGGACGGGCGGGTCGTCGAGTTCGGCACGCCCGACGAGATCTTCACCGACGACGTGCTGACGCGCGTGTTCGAGACGCCCGTGCGGGTGATCGAGGGCCCGGCCGGCCCGCTCGCCGTCTACTACTGACGCGGCGGCTACAGCCGGGATCCGTCGTCGTACTCGTCGCGGCCCGGGTTGTCGCCCTTGCGCGCCTCGAAGGCGAGGAAGAGGCCGAGGGAGACGAGCAGGCCGATCAGCAGCCCGAGCCACACGTTCTGCAGGTACACGGCGCCGAGGATCGCGCCGACGACGAGCACCGCGACGCTGCGCAGGATGAGCCACATGCGTCTCAGGCTAGGCGCTCGCGCTCGGCGCGACGCTCGAGCCCGTCGAGCAGCAGGTCGAGGCCGAACTCGAACTCCGACTGATCGTCGCACCAGCCGAGGGTCGAGCCGGGGTCGTCGTGCGCGATGTGCGCGAGCATCTCGACGAGGTTCGGTGCCTCGGCGGCCATCTGCGTGAGCAGCTCGGGCGAGGCGTCCTCGTCGGCCGACCCGGCCGGATCGAACAGCTCCTGCGTGAAGCCGAAGGCGCGGCTGCCGAGCGCGTGCATCGCGTGATGGACGAGGTCGTGCGACATCCCGCCGCTGCGCATCAGCCCGACGAGCGCGTCGGTGTAGCGCACGATGTGGGGGCCGACGCTCGTACGGCTCTCGAAGACGCCCGGCGCCCACGGGTGGCGCAGCATCACCTCGCGCGCTGTCAGGATCCGCTGGCGTAGGTTGTGCTTCCAGCCGCCGGTCGCCTCGAGCGCGGCGACGGCATCCTGCATCTCCGCCGCGACCGCGTCGGCGAGGCCGTCGAGCAGGGCCTCCTTGTTCGCGACGTGGTGATACAGCGACATCGCCTCGACGCCGAGCTCGGCCGCGAGGCCGCGCATGGTCAGGCCACCGATGCCCTCGCGGTCGGCGAGGGCGACGGCGGTCTGCAGGATCCGGTCGCGGCTGAGGGCCGCGCGGACGGTCGTATCGGTCATGGTGCTCAGATTCTAGGCCGCGCCCCTTGTCTCCCTTACGTTGTATGGATACCTTACGCAGTAAGGCTGTTCGCGGAAGGGAGCGGATCATGTTGGCGTGGATTCTCGGGATCGGGGGCGCGGTCGTCGCGCTCGTCGTCCTGCTGCCGGCGGGGCTCGTCCTGTCGATGCGGCTCAAGTGGCAGCCGGGGCTGCGGTTCGTGCGCCGCCTCGGGCGTGACCACTTCAACCGGGCTGTGCTGCGCACGGCGGGCGGTCCCGGAGAGTCGACGCACGTGATCCGGCATCGCGGGCGGCGATCCGGGACCGCCTTCCGCACGCCCATCGGGCTCAGCCCCACGGGCGACGGGTGGTTCGTGATGCTGCCGTACGGGCGCACCCCCGACTGGCTGAAGAACGTGCTCGCGGCGGGCGAGGTCGAGGTCGAGGTGGACGGCGGCGTGCACGCCGTGACGAATCCGCGGGTCGTCTCGCGCGCGCACGTCGCGCCCCTGCTGTCGCGCGCGGAGCGGACCGTCGCCGCCGTGTTCGGCGTCGACGACTTCCTGCTGCTGCGGCGCGCTCCCGTGCAGGCGCGGCGATGAGGGCGCTGCAGCGCGAGAGGTACGGCGGGCCCGAGGTGCTCGCCGTGCGCGAGGTCGCGACGCCGCGGCCGGGCCCGGGGCAGGCGCTTGTGCGCTTGCGGGCGAGCTCGCTCAACACCGCCGACCTCGACCTGCTGTACGGCCGACCGCGCGTCGCCCGCATCGGGTACGGGCTCCGGCGTGGACAGTCGGGCGGAATGGGGCTGGATCTCGCGGGGGAGGTCGTGGAGGTCGGCGAGGGCGTGACCGGGCTCCGCCCGGGAGATCGGGTGTGGGCGGATCTGTTCGACCAGGGGCACGCGGCCCTCGCCGAGTACGTGTGCGTCTCGGCGGTCGCCCTGCACCCGATCCCGGACGGGGTCTCGTTCGCCGATGCCGCGACGGTGCCGCACTCGGGCCTGCTCGCGTTGCAGGGGCTGAAGCCGGCGGGGCCGATCGGCCCGGGGGAGCGTGTGCTGATCAACGGCGCGGGCGGATGCGTCGGTCCGCTCGCGATCCAGCTGGCGAAGGCGCGGGGCGCGCACGTCACGGGAGTGGATGAGTCCGCGAAGTTCGACCTGATGCGGACGGCGGGCGGGGACGAGGTCGTCGACTACGCGGCCGTCGACATCACGCGCTGGGGCCGCCGCTTCGACGTGGTGCTCGACATCGCCGATACGCGCGGCCCGCTCGCGATGCGGCGGTGCCTCGCGCCGGGTGGGCGGTACTCGCTGATCGCGCGGCGGCTCGGCTCGTTCGCGTCGTACGTGCTGTTCGCGCCGCTCGTCGGCCGCCTCACGGGAACGCGGATGGGCACGATGTTCTGGAAGCCGAATCCGGCCGAGCACCTCGCGGAGTTCGGCGCCCTGCTCGCGTCCGGCGCCGTTCGGCCGATCGTCGACAGCACCTGGTCGCTGGAGAATGCGGTGGCGGCGTTCGAGCATCTCGACGCGGGCCGCGCCCGCGGAAAGGTGCTGGTTGTGCCTTAACGGGCGCGGTGGTCCTCGGGGTGAAGGCGCGGGGCACGGCGCGGCTCGCTCACCCCGGACGCGAGGATGTACCGGATCGCGCGCTGCCGTTGCCCCGCCCACGGCGCGAGCAGCTCGAGCATTCCGTCGTCCTCGACGCGGCTGCCCGTGAGGGCGTAGCCCACCTGGTGCGCGAGGTGGAAGTCGCCGACGCTCACGGCGTCCGGGTCGCCGAACGCGCGGATCCGGGTCTCGGCGGCCGTCCACGGGCCGATGCCGGGCAGGGACGTCAGGATGGCCTCGCGCCGGTCGGCCGGGCACGTCTCGACCGCGCGGACGAGGGAGTCGCCGCGGCGGGCGGCCTCGACGATCGTGCGGCTCTGGGGCGGCTCGAGGCCCGTGCGGTGCCACGCCCATGAGGGGATGCGCCGCCAGCCGTCGATCGTCGGGGGAGCGAACATCGGCTTCGGCGTCGGGCCGGGGACGCGCTCGCCGAACCACGTGACGAGCCGGCGCCAGGCGGCGAAGGCCTGGATCGCCGTGACCTTCTGCTCGGTGATCGACTGCACGAGGGCGTCGAAGAGCAGGTCGCCGCGGCCGAGGCGGAGGCCGGGGTGACGGTGGTGGGAGTCGGCGATCAGCGGATGCAGCGAGGGGTCGAAGCCCTCGTCGTCGTCCTCCGCGCCGCACAGCGCGGGGGCCTGCGCGATCGCCCATTCGCGTCCCGGTCCCCAGGCGGCGGCCCGGACGGATCCGTCGCCCATCTGCCGCAGCGCGAGGCTCGCGACTCCCTGCGGCGTGCGCACGGCCCGCCAGATCACGCCGGCCCGCCACGCCTGGGCGGGGTCGCCCGGCCCGCGCTGGAACACCGCGACCGTTGAATACAGGTCGAGGGGGCGCGCCGGCCGGTACACCGTCTCGAGCCGTGGGCCCGGGTCGGGCCGCGGGTCGCGCTCGCGCACGGCGATGCGCGACTCGAGCGCGGCGGACGGGATCACACGCTCACGCTACGTCGTGCCCCTGACAATCAGAACCGGTCCGGCGAGGGGGCACCCGAGCCGTAGCGCACCGAGACATCCGCGTGGCGGTCGAAGCGGTAGCCGACGCCGCGGACGGTGCGGACGATGTCCTGGAACGCGCCGAGCTTCGAGCGCAGGCGGCGGACGTGCACGTCGATCGTGCGCTCGCCGGGGGCGTCGGCGTCGTTCGCGTCCCAGAGCGAGGAGACGAGCTCGCCGCGCTCGATGGTGCGGCCCTCGCGCAGCACGAGGTACTGCAGCAGCTCGAACTCCTTGAAGGTGAGGCCGGCCGACTCGCCGTCGATCACGACGCGCTTGCGCGAGATGTCCACGACGACGCCGCGGGCGGCCTCGGCCTGCTCGTCCGACTCGGTCTTGGTGCGGGCGACGGCGCCGGGCTCGTGCAGGGCGAGGCGCACGACGTCGACATCGCGGCCCCCGGCGTGCTGCGGGGCGAGGGCGACGGCGGCGTAGGTCTCGGCGCTCGGGGCGAGCTCGGCGAGCGTGCGGCGCAGGGCGTCGACGAGCACCGGCAGGCTGACGCCGTCGGCGGCGGCCTTCAGCTCGTCGAGGCCCACGTAGAGGGCGAATCCGCGGGGCGTGGCGGCGGGCTTCGCAGCCGGAGCGGGGGCGGCCGGGGCGGCGGTTGCGGGCGCTGCGGCGCGCTGCTCGGCGACCGGCGGCAGCGGGCGGAGGTGGCGGACCGGGGCGGTGGGGCGGTCGAGGAGAGCGGGGGCGTTCGTCATGATGATGATGTCCTTGCGGGATGCACCTGTGCGGTGCGGGTGTGTGTCTGTGCGACCGATCGCACTCAGATGGCGATCGGAGGGTGAGGATCCGGTGATCCGGATTCTCGGCTGCGCGTCCGCATCAGATGCAGGCGAGCCGTGTGCGCTGGTGAGAGGTCAGCGGCACATTCGACAGCACATGCCAACGCGCCCGGGCATCATCATCCCGGTGGTCCCGTTCGCCTCCAGGGCGGACAGAAGCGTGGCGTTGG
Organism: Microbacterium paludicola; assembly: GCF_039529675.1. NCBI lineage: Bacteria > Bacillati > Actinomycetota > Actinomycetes > Micrococcales > Microbacteriaceae > Microbacterium > Microbacterium paludicola. The sequence continues at coordinate 10,756 of NZ_BAAANG010000015.1, read as the reverse complement.
CAGACATGGGGCAATTGTGTCCGGGCGTGTCGCACCGTGTCAAACCGTTTCAGCGATCGGTGCGTCCTATGACGCAATGTGACATCCGGGGTTCCCGGTCTGCCAGCAATGTGAGCGGAGCGGCTCAGCCGGTCGGTTCGTCGGCGGTCGCCGCGAGGTCGCGCAGGAACCGGATGATGACCTCACGCTGCTCGCCCGTGAGCCGTGCGGCGACGTCGAAGCGGCGCGCGTGGCTGCGGCCGATGCTGTCGCGCGCCGCGCGGCGCGTCTCGTCCAGGACCTCGACGATCACGCTGCGCCGGTCGGACGGATGGGGGAGGCGCCGGATATGCCCCGCCGCCGCGAGGCGGTCGAGCAGCTTCGTCGTGGAGGCGGTCGAGATCCCGAGGTGCGCGGCGATGCTTCCCGGGGTGACAAGCGTGCCGTTCTGCTGGCCGACGATGATGAAGCGCAGCGCGCGCATGTCGGTGTCGCCGAGCTTCATGTAGCGGCGCGAGGCCTCGCTCATCCGCTCGTCCGCCTCGCGCCAGAGGCGCAGCGCCTGCAGCAGCTCGACGACCTGGTCGATGTCGGCGGCGGAGATCCCCTCGAGCGACACCACTTCCTGCCTGGGGTCGAGGACGCGAGGATCGAACAGCGACGGATCGTCGCTTCCCCGCACCTCGGTCTCTCCCACACCCGCATGATATTCCCCTTGGCAGTATGTAGTTTCGGATGTATCTAGCTAGGCTAGGAACATGACTGATCGCTCGGGCTCGCATCTCACCCGCCGCGACCTGCGCGGGCCTCGCGTTCCGCTCTGGCTGCGCGTGCTGCTGCCGTCGGCGCTGATCCTTGTGTGGCTGGTCGGTGCGGCCATCGGAGGCCCCTACTTCGGGCGCGTCGACGAGGTGTCGTCGAACGACCGCACCGCGTATCTTCCGGCCACGGCGGAGGCGACCGAGGTGCAGGAGCGGCTCTCGGGATTCACAGAGGGCGACGCGATCCCGGCGGTCGTTGTGTTCTCCTCGGACGGCGAACTCGCGCCCGACGAGCTCGAGGGGATCGCCGACCGGCTCGCCGAGGCGGCCGACCTGGATGTCGTCGCGGGGGAGGCGTCGCCGCCCATCCCGTCGGAGGACGGCCGCGCGGTGCAGGCTTTCGTGCCGCTCGACAGCGGCGCGGATCTCGGGGAGGCGACGACGGAGCTGCGCGAGGTCGTCGCGGAGGGGCTTCCCTCCGGCGTGGACGTCCACATCACGGGACCCGCGGGGTTCACGAGCGATCTCGTCGGAGCGTTCGCCGGCATCGACGGGCTGCTGCTCGGCGTCGCGCTCGCCGCGGTGCTCGTGATCCTCGTGCTCGTCTACCGCTCGCTGCTGCTGCCGATCGCGGTGCTCGCCACGAGCATGTTCGCGCTGTGCGTGGCGCTGCTGACGATCTGGTGGCTCGCGAAGGCGGACATCCTGCTGCTCAGCGGACAGACGCAGGGGATCCTGTTCATCCTGGTGATCGGCGCGGCGACCGACTACGCGCTGCTCTACGTCGCCCGCTATCGCGACGAACTCGTGCGCACGCCGCAGCGGTGGACCGCGACCGTCCGGGCGCTGAAGGGATCGGTCGAGCCGATCGTCGCGTCGGGCGGCACGGTGATCGCGGGGCTGCTGTGCCTGCTGCTGAGCGACCTGCGTTCGAACAGCTCGCTCGGACCGGTCGCCGCGATCGGCATCGTGTTCTCGGTGCTGTCGGCGCTGACGCTGCTGCCGTCGATCCTGTTCGTGCTGGGGCGTGCCGCGTTCTGGCCGCGGCGGCCGAGGTTCGACGCCGAGGCGGGCGATGCCGGCGAGGGATCGGGCGGCCTGTGGGCGAAGCTCGCCCGCCTGATCGCGCGTCGGCCGCGGGCGATCTGGATCGCGACCGCCGCGGTGCTCGCCCTCGGCTGCGTCGGCGTGACCCAGCTGCAGGCGTCGGGGGTGCCGCAGTCGGAGCTGGTGCTCGGGGCGTCCGAGGCGCGCGAGGGGCAGGAGGTGCTCGGCGAGCACTTCCCGGCCGGGTCGGGAAGCCCCGCGTCGGTCGTCGTGCCCGAGGAGCGCCTGCAGGATGCGGCGGACGTGCTGCTCGCCCACGACGGCGTGGCCGAGGTCTCGGTGGCCGTCGATCGCGAGGGGATGACCGCGCCCGTGACCGCGGAGGGCATCGGCGCCTTCGGTCCTCCCGGGACGCCCGCGCCCGAGCCGGTGGTCTCGGACGGTGACGTGCTGCTGCAGGCGACGCTGGCGGATGCGGCTGACTCGCTCGCGGCGGAGCAGACAGTGCGCGAGCTTCGCACAGCGTTCGCCGCGGAGGTGCCCGGCGCGCTCGTCGGAGGAAGCACCGCGACCGATCTCGACACGAACGACGCGTCCATCCGGGATCGGAACCTCATCGTGCCGCTCGTTCTCGGCGTGATCCTCGTGATCCTGATGCTCCTTCTGCGATCGGTGCTGGCGCCGATCCTGCTGACCCTGACGACCGTGCTGTCGTTCGGGACCGCGATGGGGGTCGCCGCGCTCGTGTTCGAGCACGTCCTCGGGTTCCCGGGGGCGGATCCCGCCGTGCCGCTGTACGGGTTCGTCTTCCTCGTCGCGCTTGGCATCGACTACAACATCTTCCTGATGTCGCGGGTGCGCGAGGAGTCGCTGACTCACGGGACGCGGGAGGGCATCCTGCGCGGGCTGCGGCTGACGGGCGGGATCATCACGTCGGCGGGCCTCGTGCTCGCGGCGACGTTCACGGCGCTCGCGGTGATCCCGGTGCTGTTCCTCGTGCAGATCGCGTTCATCGTGGCGTTCGGCGTGCTGCTCGACACGTTCATCGTCCGGTCGCTGCTCGTCCCCGCGCTCGCGACGGACGTCGGGCGGGCGATCTGGTGGCCGTCGAAGCTCTCGCGGGAAGAGCGCTGGCCGGATCAACATCCGACGAACTCGGGCGCCGGCCACATGCCGTCGACGATGAAGCCGTCGCTGTCCGGATCGTTCACGAGCCGCACCTCCTGGGCGAGGATGCTGCCGCCCGCGGGGATCGGCGCGGGCTCTCCCGACTCGTAGACCAGGTCCATCGCGGCGAGGTCGCGGCAGACGAAGGCGAGCACGTGCGAGGGCGGGGCCGCCAGATGGACGATCAGGTCGTCGAGGCGATCGGCGGCCCGGACCTGCAGGCCCTTCGCGCGGATCGCCGCCAGGTCCTCCTCGGCCTGCGCGATCACGTCCTCCGAGGCGATCGCGCGCAGCTGCTCGAGCGCACCGGGCTCATCCATGTAGAAGGCGCGGAGCGACTCGAGGTAGTGCTCGAAGGTGGCCTTCGCGACGATCCCTTCCATGGGGTCGATGGCAGCCATCCGCTTTCGGATGTCCTCCGGATCTTCGAGGGCGGTCTGAGGCGGTCCGGAGGCGGCGAGGGGCGCCGGCGCGGGAGTCGACGCGGCGCGTTCGGCCCCGGGGCTCGCCGCGCAGCCGGAGCTCGCGGCCACGATGATCGCGGTGATCAGGATGAGGAGGGGACGCAGGTTCGCCATGCGATCGACGCTAGGGAGGGGGTCCTCGGCCAGCGGCGTTGTCCACAGCGAATCGCCAGCGCGGATGAGTCTTGGGGCCTGTGGACGGACGTAACCTCGGGGCGTGACTGAGTTGACCTTCACCAATGACCGGGCCGAGTCGCGCTACGAGCTGCATCGCGGCGACGAGCTGGTGAGCGTGCTCGACTACCGCGACAACGGCCGGACCGTCGCGCTCACGCGCGCCTTCACCAACCCGGCCCACCGCGGCCACGGGTATGCCGCCGTCATCACCGACCGCGCCGTGGCCGAGATCGAGGCCGCGGGCGACCGTTCCGTGCTGCCCGTGTGCTGGTACGTCGCCGACTGGTTCGCCGCCCACCCCGAGCGCGCCTCCGTCCTGGAGGGCGCGGCCGCGCGCTGAGGCCCACGGCCCGCCGGCTCGACGCGGGCTTATCGCGCGTCCGCGTGGCCCGCGCACGCCTGTAGCCGCCCCGGGAAAGGGACGGTGCAGGCGCCGGATGATGTCTAGCGTTGCCGGGCGAGCGGCCTGGATCGCCGCCTGGCTCGGCGCCGGGTGAGTGCGGTGGGGGCTTTGCGGTAGATGCCGCGCGGGTCGATCCACGGTGGTGCCTTGATCTCCGGCACGCCGAGGTTCATCCGGATGCCCCATCCCGAGGTCTCGATCGTGTGGTGGTGCCACCAGCAGAGCAGCACTCCGTTGTCGGTGTGGGTCGGGCCGCCGGAGGCGTGCTCTTCGACGTGATGCACCTCGCACCAGGCCGCCGGGACCGTGCAGCCGGGGATGACGCAGCCGCCGTCGCGGGCGGCGATCGCCTTGCGCTGGTGGTGGTTGAAGAGCCGCTCCTTGGTGCCGAGCCGGACGATGCGTCCGTTCCGATCGAAGACGACCTTCTGCACGGCGCCGGTGCAGGCGATCCGGTGCGCGACGGTGGCGGGCACGGGAACGTCCACGCCCTCGATGGCCGCCGTGCCGTTGGGGGCGGTGAGGTCTTCGAGGGCGACGTGGACGAGCAATGTCGGGGCCGCGCCGCCGAGGGTGGGGGTCTGTTCGCTGCGGGTGGCGGCGTCGAGGGCCGCCTGCAGGATGTCGTGCCGCTTCTGTGCGGGTGTGCGGAGGTCGGCGATGACCTCGTCCCCAGTCCACGGCTCATCCGGGCCCTTGTCGCCGGGAAGGGGCCCGAAGCGGACGGCGGGGTTTGCGTGCGCATCCCAGAGGCGCTGCAGCACTCCGATGAGCTCCGGGGTGGCGTACCCGTCGACCCGGTGCACCCCGTCCTTGAGCACGCCGACGGTGATGCCGCGGCGAGCGGCGGCCCGCTCGGGGTCGGGAGGTGTGCCGTCCTGGTCGAGCAGGATGCCCCAGGTCTGCACGTTCACCTTGAGCTCGGCGAACGTGCACGGCAGGGCTCCGGTCTCGGACCCGGTGGCGAGGTCGACCAGCGCCTGTTCGGCGAGTGCCGCCATCTCGGGATCGGCGCGATGCTCGACGCCGGCGAGCATGTCGGAGATCTGGGAGGCGGCCTGAGTGCCGACGCGTCCCTCGTCGATCGCGGTCGCCAACTCCGGAAGCAGTGGCGGGAGGCTCTCGCCCGTGAGGGAGAGGCGAGACGAGGTGCGCTTGTCGAGTCGCACACGGCGGAGCACCTCGCCCGTCGGCGCCTGCGTGACGCGCTCGATCAGCTCCGTGCCATTGCGGCAGCCGCGCTGCGCGGCCAGGTTCTGATCGCCCGGGCGGAGAGAGCGCTTCGCCACTTCGCCCGCCGCACGGACCCGAAGTGCGTCGAGGGTGCGGCCGCATTCCTCCACCACACGGGCGAAGTCGACGGCATCCGCGTCGGAGAGGCCGCTGATCCTGCCGAGCTGATCGCGCAGGTCCCAGCATGCGAGCCCGACTCGACTGACCGCGTCGAGCGGATCTCCGAAGTCGGGTACCTCATCCATGGCCTCAGTATAGTAGATACGTACGACATTGGGAAGAGATCAGGCGGAGAAGATTCGAAGAACCGGACGGCGACCCGCTGCTTGGCCACCGGCCGGTAGCCTGGCGCGCATGCGCATCCTGATCATCGGCGGCACCGGCAACATCAGCTCTCACGTGACGGCCTTGGCGGTGGAGCACGGGCATGAGGTCACGCTGCTGAACCGCGGCAACCGCGACCTGCCCGACGGCGTGCGGGGTCTCGTCGGCGACGCGGGCGATCCCGACTCGATCCAGAGCGCGATCGGCGATGAGACGTTCGACGTGGTGGCCAACTTCCGCAGCTTCTCGCCGCAGCAGGTGACCGACGACATCCGGATCTTCAGCGGTCGGACGGCGCAGTACCTGTACATCTCGAGCGCGTCGGCGTATCAGAAGCCGATCGCGCAGCTGCCGCTCGTCGAGTCGACGCCGCTGCGCAACCCGTTCTGGCAGTACTCGCGCGACAAGATCGCCAGCGAGGATCTGCTGGTGGCCGCGTATCGCGAGAGCGGCTTCCCGATGACGATCGTGCGCCCGAGTCACACGTATGGCGAGTCGCTGATCCCGATCGAGGGGGCGTGGACGACGCTGCAGCGGATCCTCGACGGGCGTCCGATCGTGGTGCACGGCGACGGGACGAGCTGGTGGACGCTGACCCACTCCCGCGACTTCGCCCGCGCATTCGTCGGCCTGTTCGGCAACCCGCACGCGATCGGCCAGGCGGTGCACATCACGAGCGACGAGAGCCTCACGTGGGACGAGATCGCGCGTCAGCTCGGGCGCGCGCTGGGCCGCGAGCCCGAGATCGTTCACGTCGCTTCCGAGGCGATCGCGCGGGAGATCCCTGCGATGGGCCCGGGCCTCGTCGGTGACAAGGCGCACTCGGTGCTGTTCGACAACACGCGGATCAAGCAGCTCGTGCCCGGATGGGTCGCGACCACGCCGTTCTCGGAGGGCGCGCGCGAGATCGTCGCCTGGTACCTGGCGGATGCGTCGCGGCAGCAGGTGGATCCGGAGCTGGATGCCGCCTTCGACCGGCTGATCGAGAAGCACGGCTGACATCCCGGGGCACCGTCAGGAGCAGCCGGCGCCCGACGGGTTCTCGAGGCAGTCCTGGTCGACCAGGGCTGTGTGGACCTCGACGATCCGGATGTCGCGGGCCGCTGCCGGCCCGGAGATGACGCCCTCGACGGTGCGAGTACCCCACACGCCGAAGTCGACCACCGCGGTGTAGAGCGGGGTGACCGTCAGCGTGTACGTGCCCTTCTCTGCGTACGAATGGCTGGTGTCGGTCGGGCTGAACTCGGCCTGCCCGATTGTCGCCCAGGATGCTCCGCCGTGGACGGTCTCGGTGACGGTCTCGTCGCCCCAGTCCTGCCGGAATCCCGCTGGCGTGAAGGTCACAGACACCGGGAACCCGAACAGCTCGCCGGCGAGCGTCTGCGCGCTGGAGGTGGCGATGGTGTTGAGCGGCATGTTCTTCGCGCCGATGCCGTCGGGCTCGGTGGCGATCGAGGGAGCCGCCGGGACGAAGCTCGCGATGTCGGTGATCGTCACGACCTCAGGAGGTGTCGCGACCTCGACCGGCGCAGGCTCGGCTTCGACGGGCTCGGGGACGTCGGTCGCGCAGTCGGCGCCGACGACGTTCTCCGAGTCGTCGAGGCAGACGATGGGGCCGTCTGTTTGGTCGGGCGGCGGGGTGTAGGTGTCGGGCGCCGGGGGAGCCCAGTTGCCTATGGGGCCGAAGCCGATGGGTTGGCCGCCGCCGATACCGGTACCGATCGGGGGTGGCGGGGTGTAGTTGCCCCCCGCGACGACATCGTTTGCAGTACCGCTGGGCGGCGCGACCCAAAAGTCAAAATCACCGCCTTCGCCCGCGTCCGCCGACCCAGCGAGCAGCAGTACCGAGGCCAGGGCGAGGCCTACGAAGCGCATTCCGGATCCTCTATGCGTTCCGAATGCGCCAGCGCGAGGAAGGTTGGCGTCGGCGACTCTTCCATCGTGATGCGGGCTGCCTGACGATCCGGGCGCTCATCGGAGACAACCGAATTGCCGGCCACATCCAGCACTTCGACGTCCGAGACGTCGACGCAGACCGTCACAACAACGCTTTGCGTCTCAGGATCGAAGGACTCGGTCGTGAATCGGGAGTACCGAGTCTCCCCCGAAACGGTCCATCCAGCCGCATGCATCTGGCTCAGGGTCTCGCGTTGGTGGGCGTTATAGTCACCGACGGTCAGATCGAAGACGCCCTGGAAGGATTCCGGGTCGTCGAGTTGGACTGCGTTAGTGGCTTGGTTGTACGCCCGATACGTCTCCTCGGCCGCCGCAAACGCCTCATCCTCGCTCGCAAATCCGGTCGCCGCGGGTGAAGGCGAGCCCGACGGATCCGGTGCGGGCGCTCCCGTGCAGCCGGTCAGCCCCACCACGAGGAGGGCGACAAGTCCGAGGGAGGCACGACGCGACACCATGCCCCCAAGGTAGGGCGCAACGGCGATCGGATGCATGAGTTATCCCCAGGGCAGGGGCGCCGCCGTAGGCTCTTTGGATGAGGTTGTGGTCGCTGCATCCATCGCTGCTCGACCGGCAGGGGCTCACGGCGGCGTGGCGCGAGGCGCTGCTTGCGCAGGCCGTCCTGCTGGGGCGCACGCGCGGCTACACGCGGCATCCGCAGCTCGAGAGGTTCCGCGCCCAGCCGGATCCCGCCGCGACGATCGGCACGTACCTCGCGGTCATCGCCGAGGAGGCCGGCCGCCGTGGCTACCGCTTCGATTCCGCGCGCATCGTGACATCCGGTGACGAGGCGATCCGGCCGATCCCGGTCACGTCGGGACAGGTGGACTTCGAGTGGCAACACCTGCTGCGCAAGCTCGCCGCGCGGTCGCCCGACGTGCACGAGCGCGTGGCGGGCGGTGGGCCGGTCCTGCACCCGCTGTTCGAGGTGATCCCGGGCGGGATCGAGCCGTGGGAGCGCGCCGGTTAGAGCTCGGCGAGCCACTCCAGGATCAGGCGGGCGGCGGGTTCCGGGTTCTTGATCATGGTCTCGTGGCCGCTTCCCGGCACCTCGCGCAGGCGGGCGCGGGGGATCGCCGCGGCGACGAACTCGCACCAGTCGCGGGGTGAGACGGTGTCGGCCTCGCCGCGCAGCACGAGCGTGTCGGCGGAGATGCGCGGATAGATGATCTCGGGCCTGTGGACGAGCATCGCGCGCATCTTGCGGCGCAGGTTCGGGCCGGCGCGCAGGTACTCGCGGGCGCCGGTGATCAGCACCTTGGGGCTCTCATCGGCGAGGTCCTTCGCGAGCTTGCGCAGCTGCACGAGCGCGCGGCGCTGGCCGATCTGCACCGTCGGCCCGATCATCACGAGCCGTGAATGGAGATCCTGATGTCGCGCCGCGACCTCGGCGATCACCTGCGTGCCCATCGAATGCCCGATCAGGATCGGATCCTGGATGCGCTCGGCGCGGACGAACGCCGCGACGATGTCGGCGAGGCGCTCGATGGTGGGGGTGCGGGCGGGCTCGGGGGAGTCGCCGAATCCGGGCAGGTCGAGGGCGATGACGCGGCCGTGCTCGACGAGCAGGTCGGCAAGGCCCGTGAAGACCGTGCGGCCCATTCCGATGCCGTGGACGAGGACGAAGGTCGTGCTGCCGCGGCCGCGGGCTTCCCAGATCAGCGTCGCGCCGTCGTGCGTGAACGCGGACGCGGGGTGGACGGGCGGCTCGGGCGGCATGGATAGACCGTACCGGCGGGGCCAGACTGTGCCTGTGAGCTCGTTCAAAGATCGGTACCTTCGCTGGCTCAACCGCACGCTGAACCCGCTGACGCTGCGCGCGGCTCGCAGCGGCCGAGGTCCGTTCTCGCTCGTGGAGCACGTGGGGCGCAAATCGGGCCGGACGTTCGAGGCGCCGCTGATCCTGGCGCAGGTTCCGGATGGCTTCGTCGCCGAGCTCACCTATGGCGACCGGGTGAACTGGTACCGGAACCTGGTCGCCGGCGGTGGGCGGGTGTTCCATCGCGGGGAGTGGTACCGGGTGGTCGCGGTGGAGCCGTACGGCGTGGAGGAAGGGCTGCGCGCTTTCGGGGCGCCGGCTTCGTGGGTGCTGCGGGTGCTGCGGCGGCGGGAGTTTCGGCTGTTGCGGGTTGAGTCGGTGGACTAACCGAAGTACGGCGTGAGCATCGGCAGCATGCTCGGAAGGCCGAAGCCGATCATCGACGCCAGGATGGCCGTGCCCCAGACAATTCGCACGAGCTTCGCGCCCTTCACCTCACGCTGGAGCGCGGCGAACCGTTCTGCGTCTGAAGGGTCGTAGGGCGTTGCCGCACCCCAGCGGGCTGCATCAGTGATTGCGCCCCGCAGTGACTCGAGGGCTACCGGATCCAGCACAGAGGGCTGGCGCAGTAGCCATCTCACGAGTCGGGAAGACTTCATCACGGCGACGTCATCGGGCTGCTCGCGGATGGTGATCTCGCGGGCGCCGACGATCGCCAGGACTGGCGTGACAGGAATGGTGCCGAGATTCGCGAGGATCTGCCGCACGCGCTTCGCCTCGAAACGCGAGTGGCGCAGGTGATCGGTCTTCTGCCCGTTGACCAGGATGCGGCGGCTACCGACCCAGACTTTCGCGTCCTCGTGGAACTTGCTGTTGATGGTGAAGACTCCCGCTGGACCGACGACTACGTGGTCGATATCGGCGCCACGCGTGCCGACCGGCACTGCGTGAAGAACTATCCATTCGGGACCGAGGGAACTGAGATGTCGCGCTACTTCAAGCTCGCCGAGCGCGCCGAGGTACCACGGGCGCGAATCCGCGGAAAGGGGGCTGAGACCGAGGCTGCGAGCGATGAGCGAGCGCGGTTTGGTGCGCCCCTGAGCGCGTAAGCATTCGGCGATCACCGCAGCCGCAGGCTCTGTAGCACGCGCAGCCGGCTCGAGGGTCCGTGCATCCTGCATGTGGTGGGTCCTCACGCGGATTCGGCGGTCAGCACCGAGAACCCGCGTTCGGCTCGCATCGCGAGCGAGACACCGGTCTGGCGGACGAGGGACGTCAGACTTCCCGTAGGAGGGCCAGGCAGCAGAATCATCGGCTTCGCATCGATTCCGTGCTTGCGTGCGACATGTGCGTAGTCGAGGGACTGGCCGAGCGCCGTGCGCACATCCCGGCGTGACGTGGATCGCTTCGCCTCCACAACCCAGCGACGGTCCTATAGTTCGTCAAGCCCGGAGTAGGTCGGTTCTGAGGGCGTGGAAGACTTCGCGGG
>NZ_BAAANG010000014.1:0-68300 GCF_039529675.1 Microbacterium paludicola | reverse complement strand
CCGCGAAGTCTTCCACGCCCTCAGAACCGACCTACTCCGGGCTTGACGAACTATAGGACCGTCGCCCACGCCCATCGCGACCTAGGCTTGCTCCCGTGACTGCCGACGAGGACGACGGAGCGCGACCGGCCGGATCCGGCTTCGGATCGGGCGCGCTGTCGATGTTCGCCGCGTTCGTCTACTGGCACCTGATCGTCGGGTTCCTGATGACCGTGGCCTCGCTGCCCGTCGTCGTCGTGCTGTTCTTCCTCGGGCGCGAGATCGCGAACATCCCACTCGTGCCGCTGACGCTCATCCTGTACGGCCCCGTGCTGTCCGCGGGCCTGTACGCCCTGCGCGACCGGCGACGCGCCGAGGAGCTCGCGCCCGCGCGGTCGTTGCTGCGCGGCATCCGGCTCGGCTGGCTCGACGCCCTGCGCGCGTGGGCGCCGCCGATGATCCTCCTCGCGGTGATCGCGGGGGCCGTCGCGGCCGGCGCCGGGACGCTTCCCGGCTGGTACACGGGCATCCTGCTCGTCCTCGCCCTGCTCGTCCTGCTGTGGGGGCTGAACGCCCTGGTGATCGCGACGTTCTTCTCGTTCCGCCTGCGCGACATCGCGCGCCTTGCGGCCTTCTACCTCGGACGCCGCTGGATCGTCACGCTCGGGGAGCTGGCGCTCCTGATCGTCGCCGGTGCCGTGGTGCTCGTGGGCAGCGAGGGCGTGCTCTGGCTGCTCGCCGTGGTCTTCGCGGCCTTCCTGCGTGAGATCACGGCCCCGCTGGTGGCCGACGTCGAAGCGCGCTTCACCGCCTGACGCGCCCTCCCTGCTCGTTGAGCGAGCGAAGCGAGTCGAAACGCCCAGCCCTCTCGCGACGCCAGACGCCCCGCCCTACCGCTCAGTAGATCCGGCGCCCGCGCTCATCCGGGACGCCCGACTTGCGCAGGAAGTACGTGTTCACCTGGTCGCGCCACTCGATCGCGCTGCGCAGCTGCTCGGCGAGGCGCTCCGTCACGCGCGCGGCGAGGGCGGGCTCGACGGATCCGCTCACCCGATCCCACGCGGCGACGAATTCCTCGACGCGCTCCGTGCCCGCGAAGTGGGTGTCGTAGATGTGCTGGATGACCGTGCTGCCGCTGTGAAGCACGTGCGTGTACGGCACGTGGTGGAAGAACAGCAGCAGCTCGTCCGGGCACGTCTCGAGTGACTCGTAGGTCTCGCGCCACGGCGTCGGGTAGAGCTCCGCGAAGCCCGTGCCGGTCGCGACCGTGCGATCGACGCCGATGCTGTCGCGGTCGGCGAAGTGATACGTGCCCCAGGGGGTGTACTCGTAGCCGTCCACATCGGGCCCGTAGTGGTGGCCGGGGCGCACCATGAAGCCCACGCCGAGCGGTGTCGTGTACTGCTCGTAGGTCTCCCACGAACAGTCGAGGATGTCGCGCACGGTGCGCGCGACGGGCGCCGGCGCATCCGGGAACGTCTGCTCGATCCACTCGTCGAGCACGGCGCCCGGGTCGGCGGAGGGATCCCAGGTCAGGCGGCCGTACGCGTACAGATTCGCCTGCGCGAACGGATGACCGGTCCAGAACGCGTCATCGCCGACGTTCGACACGGCCGCGAATCCGCCGGTCGCCAGCCCGGCGACGGGGCCGGCCTCGCCGAAGTCGAAGCCCAGGATCTCGCTCCACTGGCGGCCGAGGTAGACCGCGTGCCGCTGCTGCCCGGTGTACTCCTGCGTCACCTGCAGCTCGAGCGCGAGGCGGGTCTGCGGCATGGCGGCGAGGACGGGGGAGACGGGCTCGCGCACCTGGAAGTCCATCGGCCCGTACTTCACCTGCACGATCACGTTGTCGTGGAAGCGGCCGTCGAGCGGCGAGAAGTGGTCGAAGGCGGCCCGGGCGCGGTCGGTCGAGCGGTCGCGCCAGTCCTGCGTGTGGTTGTAGACGAAGGCGCGCCAGTGGATGATCCCGCCGTGCGGGGCGACCGCCTCGGCGAGCATGTTCGCGCCGTCGGCGTGGTCGCGCCCGTACGCGAAGGGCCCCGGCTGGCCCTCGGAGTCTGCCTTGATGACGAACCCGCCGAAGTCGGGGATCGCGTCCCACACCCGGTCGGCGGCCTTAGCCCACCAGCGCCGCACTCCGTCGTCGAACGGATCGGATGTGGCGAGCCCGCCGAGCAGGATCGGCGACGCCCACGACACCGACAGGTGGACGCGGATGCCCCAGCGCCGGAACTCCTGCGCGATGCGCGCGACGTGCGGAAGGTCGTCGGTGAGCAGCCGCGCCTCACGCGCGTGGACGTTGACGTTGTTGAGGGCGACGCGGTTGATGCCGATCGAGGCGAGCAGCCGCGCGTACGCGGCGACGCGCGACAGATCCTCGCGCACGCTGCCGCTGCCGGGCAGCCCGTCGCCGCCGTCGAAGAAGATCGACGCTCCCGCATAACCGCGCTCGACCGGTCCCATCACGGGGTGGACGTCCATGTTGTCCCAGTGGTCGAGCATGCGCAGGGCGGCCGCGGGCGCGTGGCTCTCGTCGGCATCCCCGCCCGTGAAAGCCTGCTCGCCGAGGCGCACGACGTGGAAGAAGCCGTGGATCAGCCCGCGCCCCGAGCCCGCGGTGACCGCGAGGCGCCCGCCGCGGCGGGAGAGCCGGAACACCTCCTCGCCGAGCGGGGCGTGCTCGTCGATGGCGAGAACGAGGTCGGCGTCCGGCGAGATGTCGCGCGAGAGTGAGCCGCCGTGGGCCGCGACCGCGGTTTCCACCTCGGCGGCGACCGTCTCGGCGAGCGGGTCGCCCTCGGGCACGGCGATGCGGCGTCGGCCGAGCGGCGCGAAGGCGAGGGACGGAAGCCAGGCGGGATGGATGGCGGCAGAGGTCACGAGGGCGAGCCGATCAGCGTCGAGGGGCGGGCACGTCCCTCCAGTCTGCCGCAGTCCCCGCCATTTGTGGCCACCCACGACAAAACCCGCCCCTCCTCCGGTCGTTGAGCGAGCGAAGCGAGTCGAAACGAAGCGCGCCACGCTTACACCGTTTCGACTCCTCGCTGGCGCTCGTCGCTCAACGACCGGAGGGGCGGGTCAGGCTCGGGGCGGGGTGCTGTCCCGCAGCACGACCTCGAGGGGCACCGCGGAGGGCTGCCACTCCTCGGCCGACGTGGCCTCGAGCGCCTGCTCGCCGACCCGTTCGAGGGGCACGTGCACCGTCGTGATGCCGGGGACGATGTCGCGGCCCGCGGCGATGTCGTCGAAGCCCGCGACCGCGATGTCGGCGCCCGGGGTGCGGCCCGCGTCGCGGACCGCCGACAGCGCGCCGAACGCGACGACGTCGGAGATCCCGAACAGCAGGGTCCCCTCGGCCGGCTTGTCGCGCAGCACCGCGCTCGCCGCCTCATAGCCCGAGTCGCGGCTGATGCCGCCGCGCAGCACGCGCGCCACGCGCCCGCCGCCGTCGGTGAAGCCCTCGGTGAAGCCGGCGACGCGGTCGTCCGAGGTGCGCACTCCCTCGGCGGCGGCGAGCACGATCGCGTCGCGGTAGCCGAGCGCGGCGACGCGAGCGCCGAGAGCGCGGGCGCCGGCGCGGTTGTCGAACGCGACGGTGCGCGTGCCGGGAAGCCCGGCGCCGAGCGTCACCACGCGTGCCCCGGCCGACGTCGCGTTCTGGAGCTCGCGGATCAGCGGATCCGGATCGACGGAGTCGTCGCGCGACGTCGCCAGGATGATGCCGCGCGGGCGCTGGCCGCGGAGCGTGCGCACGAGGCGCAGCTCGCGCTCGGGGTCGCGTTCGGTGATCGCGATCGTGGTGATCAGCCCGGCGGCCTCGGCCGCACGGGTCACACCCGCGGCGAGCTGCCCGAAGTAGGGGTCGGCGATGTCCGCCACGAGCAGGGCGACCACGGCGGACGTGCCGCGCGCGGTGGTCTGCGCCGACAGGTTCGCCGTGTAGCCGAGGCGCTCGGCGGCGGCCTCGACGCGCACCCGGAAGTCCTCCGCGACGCGGCGCTGCGATCCGTTGAGCACGCGCGACGCGGTGGCGAGCGACACCCCCGCCTCGAGCGCCACGTCGCCCAGGGTCGGAACCCGGGCAGGCGGCGTCGTGACGGGGGTCTCTGACATGGGATAGAGCCTAGAGCCGCGGGGGCTCAGCCGAGGTGCGGCGCGACGGCCCGGGCGAAGCCGTCGATCGTGCGGCGCACCGCCTCGGCGGGCGGCGTGTCCCAGATCGCCTGGTTGAGCAGCTCGACCTCGATGTCGCCCGTGTAGCCGGCGGCCTCGACCGCGCGCGTCATCGGCCCGAAGTCGATCATCCCGTCGCCCGGGTAGTGGCGCGAGAGCAGGTTGTCGGCCTCGAGCGGCGTCTTCCAGTCGCACACCTGGTACGTCGCGATGCGCCCCTCGCGGCCGCGCGCTCGATCTTGGCGAGCACGTCCGGATCCCACCAGAGATGGAAGGTGTCGACCGTCACTCCGACCACGGCCGGATCGAAGTCGGCCGCGATGTCGAGCGCCTGGTCGAGGGTCGACAGCACGGAGCGATCCGAGGCGTACATGGGATGCAGCGGCTCGAGCGCGAGGGTCACCCCCGCGGCCTGCGCGTCGGGGGCGAGCTCGGCCACAGCGTCGCGCACCCGCTGGCGCGCGCCGGGAAGGTCGCGCGACCCCTCGGGAAGGCCGCCGACCACGAGCACGAGCACGGCACGCGAGCCCTCGGCACCCGCGGCGGCGAGCGTCGCGGTCTCCTCGATCGCGCGGCGGTTGTCGTCGATCGCGGCCCGGCGATCCGGGCCCTCCACGGCCGTGAACCATCCGCCGCGGCAGTGCGTCGAGTACCGCAGGCCCGAGTCGGCGAGCATCCGCGCCGCCTCGGCGAGGCCCGCATCCTGCACCTGCTCGCGCCAGAGGCCGATGGCGCCGATGCCCGCATCGGCCGTCACGCGAAGCGCCTCGACGACGGTCGTGTGCTTGATCGTCGCCTGGTTGATCGAGAGGCGGGGGTGGACGCTCATCGCGCGACTCCGTTCAGCTTCAGCAGGCCGTGCCAGCGCTCGGCCGCCAGTTCGGGCCGCTCGAGGGCGCGCGAGGCGTTCGCGAGTCGCACGATCTCGGACAGGTGCGGCAGGCTGCGCGCGGAGTGAAGGCCGCCCACCATCTGGAACGCCGGTTGGTGGCCGTTCAGCCACGACAGGAACGCGACGCCCGTCTTGTAGTAGTACGTCGGCGCGGCGAACACCTGCCGGCTGAGCTGCTCGGTGGGCCCGAGCAGCCGCAGGTACTCGCCGGGGTCGCCGGCATCGAGTGCCTGGATGGCCGCGGACGCGACGGGCGTGATCGCCGCGAACGCGCCGAGCAGGGCGTCGGAGTGCGTCCGCGTCGTCCCCTCCGAGCGCTCCGGCTGCGTCGCATCCGGCACATCCGCCCCGCCGATCAGGCCGACGTAGTTGAAGTCGTCGCCCGTGAACATCCGGACGTCCTCGGGCAGGCGCTCGCGCACCCAGACCTCGCTCGCGGAGTCGAGCAGGCTCATCTTCACGCCCGAGACCTTGCCGGGGTTCTCCTCGATGATGCGCAGCAGGATGCGCGACGCGTCGCGCCAGTCGCGCGAGCCGAAGTACCCGGCGAGCTCGGGATCGAAGGCCTCGCCGAGCCAGTGGAGGACGACCGGCGTGGTCGCCGACTGCAGCACCGCGCCGTAGACGCGCAGGTAGTCGGCGGCCGACGTGGCCGCGCGGGCGAGGTGCCGGCTGCACATCAGCACGGGGCCGGCGCCCTGCTCCTCGGTGTAGTGGAGCTGCGTCTTGTACGCGTCGATGATGGCCGCGATCGAGATGACGGGCTCGTCCACGTGGTCGGTGTTGACTCCGACGACGACGGATCCGCCCTCCTCGCGCGCGACCTCGGCGCTGCGGCGGATCAGCTCGCGCACCGCGGTGGCGTCGAGGCCCATGTTGCGCTGTGCGGTGTCCATGGCGTCGGCGACGCCGAGGCCCCACGAGTACACGTTGCGGCGGAAGCCGAGCGTCGCATCCCAGTCGATCTCGGCCGGCCGGCCCGGGGTGTTGTCGGCCCACGCGACCGGCACAACGTGCGCGGCGGCGTAGGCGACGCGCGAGCGCAGCCCGGCCGTGGGCTTCGCGAACGAGGCGCCCGCCGTGAGCTCTTCGCGGGTGACGGTGCCGTCGGCCGCGAGCAGGGTGAGGGCGTCCATCATAGGCTCAGCGGGTCGAGGGCGACCTTGGCGCCGCTGCGGCTCGACTCGAGGCCCGCCTGTGCGAGCTGCACGCCGCGCGCGCCGGCGAGCAGGTCGAAGGCGTAGTCGGTGCCAAGCGCGTAGCTGGTGAGGTACTCCTCCCACTGCTGGCGGAAGCCGTTGAGGAACACGTCGTTGGCGGGGACCTGCTGCCAGTCGGCGTCGTAGTCGTGGGAGTCCTCGAGATCCGGGTTCCAGACCGGCTTCGGCGTCGCGTTGCGGTGCTGGATCTTCGCCTTGTGCAGGCCGACCACGGCCGAGCCGTGGGTGCCGTCGACGTGGAACTCGACGAGCTCGCCGCGGTCGACGCGCGTCGTCCAGCTGGAGTTGATCTGCGCCACGACGCCGCCCTCGAGCTCGAAGACGCCGTAGGCGGCGTCCTCGGCCGTCGCGTCGTAGCGCTCGCCCTTCTCGTCCCAGCGCTCGGGGATGTGGATCGACGCGTGTGCGTAGACCGACTTCACCTGGCCGAACAGGTTCTCCAGCACGTAGTTCCAGTGCGGGAACATGTCGACGATGATGCCGCCGCCGTCCTCGGCCCGGTAGTTCCAGCTGGGACGCTGCGCGACCTGCCAGTCGCCCTCGAACACCCAGTAGCCGAACTCGCCGCGCACCGAGAGGATCCGGCCGAAGAAGCCCGAGGCGATCAGGCGCTTCAGCTTCTGCAGACCCGGCAGGTAGAGCTTGTCGTGCACAACTCCGGTCTTGACGCCGGCCTCGGCGGCGAGGCGCGCGAGCTCGAGGGCCTCCTCGACGGTCTCGGCGGTCGGCTTCTCGGTGTAGATCGCCTTGCCGGCGGCGATCGCCTTGCGCAGCGCCGCGGCGCGCGCCTTGGTGACGAGGAAGTCGGCGTAGATCTCCCACCGCGAGTCGGCGAGCGCGCTGTCGAGGTCGGTCGTCCAGTCGTCGATGCCGTGCTGGGCGGCGATCTCCGCGAGCTTCGCCTCGCTGCGGCCGACGAGCAGCGGGCGCACGGTGACCTTCGAGCCGTCGGGCGGCTCGATGCCGCCCTGGTCGCGGATGGCCAGGATCGACCGCACGAGGTGCTGGCGGTAGCCCATGCGTCCCGAGACGCCGTTCATGATGATGCCGATCTCGCGGACGGCGGTGCTCTCAGTCACAGTGTGTGCTTCCTTGCTCTCCGACCCGCGTCAATGCGGGTGATGTTGGCCTGGCGGATCGTGCTTCCTTGTCTCGGTAAGCGCTTTCCGAGATTGAGTGTTCCATGAGCCGCGGGACTGCGCAAGCCCGCCGCCTCCGTTCGGTCGCGAAGGGAACCTCGAGCGGCTCGCGTGAATCGATCCGGTAACGGCTGGCGCCGACCTCGGTCAGGCGCCGGGTCCAGTGTCGAGGTCGCCTCGTCGAGCAGCGGGATGCGCGGGTCGTGCACGAGGGCCCCGCGATGGCGAGCCGCCGGCGCTGCCCGCCGGACAGCGCGACGCCCGGCAGGCGCTCACGGTCCGCCGGTGGTCGACTCCCGCGCGACGAGCTCCGGCTGATAGACGCGGTGCGTGTACTCCGGCGCCGGGTCGCCCGAGAGGTGGGCGACCAACAGCTGGGCGGCGGCGCGGCCCATCTCTCGTGCCGGCTGCCGCACGGAGGTGAGCGGCACCGCGGCGATCGCGGCGAACTCGATGTCGTCGTATCCGACGACGCCGACGTCCTCCGGCACGCGCACTCCCCGGGAGATCAGCCCGTGCACGAGGCCGATGGCGAGATGGTCGTTCGACGTGACGATCCCGTCGGGCCGCTCTGACGGCGCCCGCAGCGCCAGCTCCTCGCCGAATGCGCGCCCGATGTCCGAGGCCGTGCGCTCGGTCCAGATCGGCTCGATCGTCGCATCCGGATGATCTGCCACGGCCGCGCGGGCCCCCGCGAGCCGATCGCGCACCTGACGCACCTCCGCGCGTGCGCCGACGAATGCGAGGCGCCGCCGCCCGAGGGACAGCAGGTGCTCGGTGGCGAGCCGCCCTCCGGCGACATCGTCGAAGGAGACCGATGACACGACCCCGGCGTCGTCCACCGCATCGACGAGCACCACCGGGATGGCACGGCTCCGAAGGCGCTCGAGCGAGGGGCCCAGCGGGCCGAACGGGCTGACGAGGGCGCCGTCGACCTGCACCCGCTCGAACAGCTCGAGGTGGTCGCGCTCCTTCGCCGCGTCGTCGCTCGAGTTGCCGACCAGCACCCGCAGGCCAGCGGCCGAGGCGGCGTCCTCCGCGCCGGCGACGAGCTCGGCGAAGAACGGGTTCGCGATGTTGATGACGGTCATCCCGAGCAGGCCGCTGCGCCCCGCCCGCAGCTGCTGGGCGGCGTGAAGCGGCACGTAGCTCAGCTCGTCGACCGACGCCCGAACGCGCGCGACGAGCCCCGGGCTCACCGAATCGGGCCGGTTCAGCGCGTTCGACACCGTGCTGATCGAGACGCCCGCATGCCGGGCGACGTCGCGGATGCCGACGCGTTTCATGGCTCCTGGTCCCCAGTGGTTCGAGCACGCTCCCTCGCGGTGCGCATGTGCGGTTCATGCTAGGCGCATTCCGACAGCGGATCGCGGTAAGCGCTTTCCAACCCGGGATGCGATGGCTAGGGTGGTCCGCATGACTCTTCCCCCTGTCGACGGCGCCGGGCATCACGACCGGGCCGCCTCGCCGCTCGCGCCGGTCCTCGAGGAGCACGCCGGATGAGCCGGAGGGTGCGGGTCGGCATCGTCGGCACCGGCGCGATCGCGCACGCGCACGCCGAGGCCGTCGCCCGCGAGCCCGAGCGCGCCGAGCTCGTCGCCGTGACCGACATCGACGCGGGGCGGGCCGCCGAGTTCGCGCAGCGGTGGGGCGGCAGGGTCGCCGCCGACCTCGACGACATGCTGGCGACGGACGACCTCGACCTCGTCAACCTCTGCTCGCCCCCCGGGCTTCACACCGCGCAGGGCGAGGCGGCGCTGCGGGCCGGCGCCTCGGTCTTCAGCGAGAAGCCGCCCGCCCTGTCGCTCGCCGAGTTCGACCGCCTGCGTGCGGCCGAGGAGGCATCCACCGGATGGTTCGCGACCGTGTCGCAGCACCGCTTCGGCGGGCGCGCGCAGTGGCTCGCCCGCCGGTGGCGCGAGGGCGCGCTGGGGGCCGCGATGACGGGCGTCTGCCACACGCTCTGGTACCGCCCTGACGCGTACTTCGACCTGCCGTGGCGTGGACGCTGGAGCACGGAGGGCGGCGGCCCGACGATGGGCCACGGCATCCATCAGATCGACACGATGCTGTCGATCCTCGGCCCCTGGCGCGAGGTGACCGCCGTGGCGACGCGTCGTGCGCGCCCGGTCGAGACCGAGGACCTGCCGGCCGCGCTCGTGACGCTCGAATCGGGTGCGGTGGTGAGCGTCGTGAACAGCCTGCTCTCGCCCCGCGAGACGAGCTACCTGCGCTTCGACTTCGAGGCCGCCACCGTGGAGCTCGAGCACCTGTACGGCTATGAGGACGGCGACTGGCGCCTGACCGCGGCTCCGGATGCGCCCGCCTCGCTCACCGACGACTGGGAGGCGGGCGCCGGCGGCCCCGGCTCGGGTCACTCCGCGCAGTTCGCGCAGGTGCTGGATGCGCTGCGCGACGGGACCCCGCCGCCGGTCACGACGCAGGATGCGCGCGACACCCTCGAGCTGCTCGCGGCGATCTACGCGTCGGCGTTCGAGCGCCGCCCCGTCGGGCGGGGCGAGATCGACGCCTCGTCGCCGTTCTACGGGAGCATGGCCGGCAGCGGCGCCCCGTGGGGCGCCCGCGTCTGAGGCGCGGGCGAAGAGAGCCCTTCACGCGCGCGCCAGCAGGCGTTCACCCGGATGCGGTCGAATGCCGTTCCGTGGGGCGGATGGGCGCTGCGATCATCGGAGCCTCGGCCGTCGGCGGGGCCGGCGCCGTGGTGTTCGGCGGGCGCGCGCTGCTGCACCGGCAGGCGGCGATCGCGCGGCGGCGCATCGGCAAGCCGCTCGGCGAGCAGGCGATCGACGCCGACCGCATCTGGCGGAAGAGGTTCGACGGCCCGCCCCTCGAGCTGCTGCTCCTCGGCGACTCGATCGCGGTGGGACTCGGCGCCGAGCGCCGGAAGGACACGCTCGGCGCGCGGATCGCCAAGGGCGTGGCGGGCCGGCTGAAGCGCCCCGTGCGGCTGCGCACGGCGGCCGTCGTCGGCTCCGAGTCGTCGGCCCTCGCCGCGCAGCTCGACGGCCTCGAGCCCGGCTACCGCGCGGACGTCGCCGTGATCATCGTCGGCGGCAACGACGTGACCCACCGCGTGCCGATCCCGGTCTCCGTCGCCCACCTGACGCGCGCGATCCGGCGACTCCGGGTGGACGGCACGACGGTCGTCGTCGGCACCTGTCCCGACCTCGGGGCCATCCGGCCGGTGCCGCAGCCGCTGCGTGCGCTCGGCTCGCGGGTGTCGCGCCGGCTCGCCAACGCCCAGGCCGCCGCGGCCGAGGGCGTGGGTGCCCGGCCGGTGTCGCTGCGGCGCGCGGTCGGCCCGGTGTTCGTCGCGAACCCGCACGAGATGTTCAGCCTCGACCGCTTCCATCCCAGCGCGCTCGGCTATCGCCGCACGGCCGAGGCGCTCGTCCCGGCGATCATCGAGCAGCTCGAGGACGACGAAGGGCGCCCCGTCGTGGGGCGCCCTTCGAGGTGAGCCGACGGATCAGGCGGCCGACCAGCCGCCGTCCGAGGCCACGATCGCACCGGTGACGTTCGTCGAGTCGTCGCTCAGCAGCCAGGTGATGGATGCCGCGAGCTGCTCGGACTGCGCCACGCCGGGCAGGATCGCCATCGCGCGCTGCACGCGCTCGGCTCCGAGCGGCGAGGCGAAGTTCGCCTCGATGTTCGTCGCGACGCCGCCGGGGCACACCGCGTTGATGCGGATGCCGGTGCCCGTGTACATGAACGCGCTCGACTTGGTCAGGCCGATCACGGCGTGCTTCGACGCCGTGTAGGCGGCGCCGGCGGCCGAGCCGCGCAGGCCCGCCTCGCTGGCGACGTTGACGATCTGGCCGGCCGCGGCCTTCTGCATCGCGGGGATGACCGCGCGCATCAGCTTCATGGTGCCGGTGACGTTGACGTTGAACACGCGGTTCCACACGGCGTCGCTGACCTCGCCGACCGGCGTCATGTCATCCATGATCCCGGCGACGTTCGCGAGGCCGTCGATCCGCTCGCCGGCCGCCTCGACGATCTTGGCGACGCCCGCGTCGTCGGTGATGTCGGCCGTGAGGGTGACGATGTCGGCCGAGGCGTGCGCGGCCTTGAACTCGTCCAGGCGCTCCTGGCTGATGTCGACCGCGATGACGCGGCCGCCCTCGCGCGCGACGCGCGATGCGGTGGCCCGCCCGATGCCGGAACCGGCGCCGGTGACGATCACGGTCTTCCCCGCGAAGCGTCCCTCGGTGATCCGCTCCTGGAAGCCGGCGGGCGTCGGTGCGGGCGTGCCCTGCTCGCCGACGGCGACGGGCTCGGCCTCGCCGCCGACGGCGGCCACGAGGGAGTCGGCCATCGCCTCGGTGAACGAGCCCCGGCTCATCGACACGAGCTGCGAGAGCGAGAGGCCCTTCGCGGGCTCGAGGGAGTCGAGCGAGGCTCCGCCCTTGCCGAGGAGCTCGGTGAGCGCGGCGTGACCGGCCGGGTCGGCCAGCCACTCGCCGACGGTGCTGTTCTTGCTGAGTGCCATGGTGGGTTCCTTTGATATGGCGTTCGCCGGAAGGGTTCGGGGCCGGACAGCGGGGCTCTTCCGGACAACTCTGTCCGGTAGCTATGCTACGCCGATGAGCACTGATAGTCCACGCCCCGACGGAGGTCGCCGCGCGCCGAATCGCGGGCCGGCGGCGGCCGCCGGAAACCGCCGCGCGCTGATCGCCGCGGCCCGCGAGATCTTCGCCGAGGAAGGCCCCGACACGCCCTTCAGCGCGATCGCGAAGCGCGCCGGCGTCGGGCAGGGAACGCTCTACCGTCACTTCCGCGACCGGGTGGCCCTCGCGGTCGCGGTGTTCGAGGAGAACGTGGGGGCGCTCGAGGACGCGATGGGCGACGACGGCACGATCGCCGGCCTGCTCGACCGCGTCGCCTCGCAGGCCACGGTGTCGACCGCGTTCATCCGCCTGCTGTCGGCCGAGCATCGCGACCCGCGGGCGGGCGGGCTCGGCGAGCGCTTCGACGCGCTCGTCGTGCGTCTCGTCGAGCGCGACCGCGCGGCCGGCCGGATCGGCGATCACGTCGAGCCCGTCGACGTCGAGCTCGCCGTCAGCATGCTCGCCCACGAGCTCGCCTCCACGCCCGAGGCGGGCCGGGCCGAGGCGGCACAGCGAGCCCTGCGCCTGTTCGGCCGCGCTTTCTCTTGAAAAGCGGCTCTCACGCTCGGGCGCCGCAAGCGGCACCGCTCGCGAGAGAGGCTGTCGCTTCGCGACAGCGGCGTGCGCTCCGCGCCCGCATCGGTCGCTCCGCTCCACGCTCGCTTCGCTCACAGGGGCATCCGGCGGCGCGCGAGGCATGCCCAGGCGCCGCGTCAAGAGGTGGAGGATGTCCGCGCCGGACGTCAGGATGGACGGAGCCGCCGACGAGGGGACGACGACACATGTTCTGGAAGCGCCGCCGCACGCCCGTCCACATCGAGACGCCGCCGATGCCCGCTCCACGCCGCCTGTGGACCGACAGCCTCGGCAGCGTCGCGACCCGATCCATCCAGATCATCGCGATCGTGCTGCTCGCCGGCGGTGTCATCTGGGGGCTGCGGGTGCTCACGCTCGTCGTCATCCCGGTCCTGCTCGCGATGATCCTCGCGTGCGCGTTCGAGCCGCTCATGCGCGCCCTGCGCTCGCGCGGGATGGGGTCGCTGCCGGCGACGCTCATCGTGCTGCTCGCCATCCTGATCGTGCTCGGGGCGATCGGCTGGCTCATCACCTCCGCGGTGCGCAGCCAGTGGGAGGAGCTCTACACGCAGGCCCGCCAGGGGATCGACCACCTGCTCGCCTGGGCGCAGACCCTGCCGTTCCACATCGACGACCAGCAGATCCAGGAGTGGATCGACCAGGCGACGGGCTTCCTCACCAGCGCTCAGTTCGGCAGCGGCGCGCTCGCCGGGGTCGGCGTCGTCGCCGACTTCATCACCGGCCTCGTGCTCATGGTGGTCGTGCTGTTCTTCTTCCTGAAGGACGGACCCGAGATCTGGGAGTTCCTGCGCCGCCCGTTCACGGGTGAGTGGCACGCGCGCGCCCGCCGGGCCGGGCGCACCACGGTCGAGACCTTCGGCGCCTACGTCCGCGGCACCGCCACCGTCGCCGCGGTCGACGCGGTGGGCATCGGCATCGGCCTCGCGATCCTGCAGGTGCCGCTCTGGCCCGCGCTGTCGGTCCTGGTGTTCGTGCTCGCCTTCATCCCGATCGTCGGCGCGGTGCTCGCCGGCGTCCTCGCCGCACTCGTCGCCCTCGTGGCCAACGACCTCGTCACCGCCCTGATCGTGGTGGCCATCGTCGTGGCGGTGAACCAGCTTGAGGGGAACTTCCTTCAGCCGGTGCTCATGGGCCGTGCGCTCAAGCTGCACAGCCTTGTCATCCTGATCGCGCTGACGATCGGCACGCTGCTCGGCGGCATCATCGGCGCGATCCTGTCGGTGCCGCTCACCGCCGTCGCGTGGGCGATCGTGAAGGTGTGGGACGGCCCGAACACGCCGGCGCGCTGGGCCCGCCGCAAGGACGTCGTCTCGCGCGCCTGACCGGCGAGGCCGCCGCGCGCAACCCCCTTGTCGCCTCCCGCTGGATGGGATGGCATGGGGGCCATGACCGGATACGGCTATCACTGTTCGCACGAGCAGATCGCTCCCTCCCGGCTTCTGCGGCACGCGGTGCGCGCCCAGGAGGCCGGCTTCGACTCGGCGATGTGCTCCGACCACCTCGCACCCTGGGTGCCCGAGCAGGGGCACAGCGGCTACGCCTTCTCGTGGCTCGGCGCGGCGCTGCAGGCGACGAACCTGCCGTTCGGCGTGGTCACCGCCCCGGGACAGCGCACCCATCCGGTGACGACCGCGCAGGCGATGGCGACCCTCGCCGAGATGCACCCGGGCAGGTTCTGGGCCGCCCTCGGATCGGGCGAGGCCCTGAACGAGCACGTGACGGGGGATGCGTGGCCCGACAAGGAGACACGAGAGCGGCGCCTGCGCGAGTGCGTGGACGTCATCCGGGCCCTCCTTGCGGGCGAGGAGGTGACGCATCACGGGCTCGTGCGCGTCGACCGGGCGCGCGTGTGGTCGCTGCCGGCCGAGCCGCCGCCCATCGTCGCGGCGGCCGTGTCGGTCGAGTCCGCCGCCGAGCACGCCGCCTGGGCCGACGGTCTGATCACCGTGGGCACCGACGCGCGTGCCGCGCGCGAGGTGATCGATGCCTACCGCGGGGCGGGCGGACGCGGGCCGGTGCGACTGCAGGTGCACCTCGCGCTCGCCGCCGACGAGGCCGAGGCGCTCGCGATGGCGCGGCGCGACTGGCGCAACGGCACGGTCGGCGCCCCTGACTGCTGGGACATCGCGATGCCGGATGAGTTCGCCCGCCGGGCCGGCGATCCCACAGACGACCAATTGCGGGCGGGCGTCATCATCGCCCCCGATCCGTCGATCCTCCGCGACCGGCTGGCCGAGCTCGCCGACGCGGGCTTCGATGACCTGATGCTCCACCAGGTCGGGGCCTCCGCCGAGGAGCAGGAGGCGTTCATCGACACGTTCGGCGAACGCATCCTGCCCGAGCTGAGGAGCGCCTCGTGAGCAGGTTCCCGATCTCGCAGCACCAGATGCTCGAGGGTGCTCAGCGGGCGCCCATCCCGATCGACGCGGCAGACCTGTGGTGGCGGCACGCGGTGTTCTACTGCCTCGACATCGAGACCTTCCAGGACTCGGATGGCGACGGCGTGGGCGACATCCCGGGCCTGATCTCGCGCCTGCCGTACCTCGCCGACCTCGGCGTGACGTGCCTGTGGCTGATGCCCTTCTTCCCCACGGCGCACCGGGATGATGGCTATGACATCACCGACTTCTTCGCGATCGACCCGCGGCTCGGCACCCTCGGCGACATGGTCGAGCTGGTGCGGGTCGCGCGCGGGCTCGGCATCCGGATCATCATCGACTTCGTGATGAACCACACGTCCGACCAGCACCCGTGGTTCAAACAGGCCCGCCGCGCGAAGGACGACCCCAAGCGCCACTGGTACGTGTGGCGCGACGAGCCGCCCGAGAACCCGGATCCGCCGGTCTTCCCCGGCGACGAGGACAGCACGTGGACGCGTGACGAGAAGAGCGGCCAGTACTACCTGCACCACTTCCTCCACAATCAGCCCGACCTGAACGTCGCCCTCCCGGAGGTGCGCCGCGAGATCGACAAGAACCTCGGGCTGTGGCTCGAGATCGGGGTCTCGGGGTTCCGCATCGATGCCGTGCCGTTCATGTTCAGCAGCGCGCCGGGCGACGCGGGCACCGGCGGATCGAACGAGGGCGGCACCGGCGCGGACGGCAGCGCGCAGCATCAGTACGACGGCGTCGACCACCTCGCCCGCGTCCGCGGCTTCCTGTCGCGACGCAGTGCCGAGGCGTTCCTGCTCGGCGAGGTGAACATGCCCTACGAGCAGGGGATGAAGTGGTTCGGCCAGGCGCGCGACGGGCTGCAGCTGCAGTTCGACTTCCCGGGGATGCAGCGGCTGTACCTCTCGCTCGCGCGCGGGGATGCGCGGCCGCTTGCCGACACCCTCGCCGAGCGGCCCGAGGTAGACACGTCGCAGCAGTGGGCGAACTTCGTGCGCAACCACGACGAGCTCACGCTCGACCAGCTGCCGCCGAAGGAGCTGAACGAGGTGTTCGAGGCGTTCGCCCCGGATGAGGGGATGCGCGTCTACGGGCGCGGCATCCGTCGCCGGCTGCCCACGATGATCAAGGACGAGCGCGCCGTGCGGATGGTCTACGCGCTGACGTTCGCGCTGCCGGGGACGCCGATCCTGTTCTACGGCGAGGAGATCGGGATGGGCGAGAACCTCGACATCCCCGGGCGCCTCGCGGTGCGCACGCCGATGCAGTGGGCCCGCGAGGGCGGGTTCTCGTCGGCGCGGCCGTCCCGGTGGGTGCGCCGGTCGCCCGACGGGCCCTTCGGCCCGGCCGAGGTGAATGTCGAGGACCAGCTGGCGGATCCGGGATCGCTTCACGCGCACCTGCGCGACCTCATCGGCCTGTATCGCTCCACCCCCGAGCAGGCGTGGGCGGCTCTCGAGGTGCTGAAGGGCGGACCGGCCGAGGTGCTCGCGCACGTCAACCGCGGCGAGGACTGGGCGATGGTCGCGATCCACAGCTTCGCGTCAGAGGGGACGAACGTCCGGCTCACGGTGGACGCGGGCGAGGAGACCGCCGATGCGGTGCTCACCGACCGGATCACCGGCGAGAAGGTCGACGCGTCCGCGCCGCTGACGGTCGACCTCGAGCCGTACGGCTGGCGCTGGTTCCTCCTTCACCCCGCCGATGCGACGGTGACGGTGAGCTGAGCCCTGCTCACCCGCGAGGGCGACCGATGTTCGCTCTCGCGGGTGAGGCGGGGACGGCCGCAGCCCCGCGAGGCTGGCGGCATGACAACGACTGACGTTCAGACAGCTGCCGTCCCCACCCGTCCGGCCCGCCGCGACGGCCTGACACTCGCGGCCGCCGTGTCGCTGCTCGTCATCACCGTGCTGCACACGGCGGTCTTCGCGCCGCACCCGTGGTGGCAGGCCTGGCTCGCCGGGCCGTTCCGCACGGATCCGCTGCCCGCCGACGCCCTCGTGCAGTTCTGGGGCCTGCCGGGCGGCTTCGTGGTGCCCGGTGCCCTGCTCTCGCTGCTGATCCTCGCCGCCGGCCGGCGCGGATCGACGGTGCCGGGCTACGTCGGCTGGGTGCTCGCGCTCTGGGCGCTGGTGTGCCTGTGGATCGTCGGCCCCAGCGGCTTCGTGCTGCTGCTGGTGCCGGCGACGCTCCTGATCCTCGCCGCCGCGCGTGCGCCGCGCGGCGGCGCGTCGAACGCGAGGTGAACGCAGAATCCCCCCGGCCGAGGCCGAGGGGATTCCGGTGGCGGACGATCAGGCGCGCGTGACCTGGATCACCGATGGGCGGGGGCCGCCCCACTTGCCGCCGCGCAGCGCGCCGGGCTCGATGTAGTCGGGGAAGTAGGAGTTCTGCGCCGCCCACGTCCCCTCCTCACCCGGGTGCTGGACGGCCACGAAGACGCTGCCCTCCTCGTCGTGGACGACGGGACCGCAGGTCTCGCCGTCCCGCGGGACGCTGAGGAACTGCTGCACCCGGCCGCGCTCGGGGCCGGCGAGCGGCACGCGGAACAGGCCGTCGTTGTAGCCGATCGTGCCGGGCTGGCCATCCGTCGAGATCCACAGGTTGCCGGCCGAGTCGAACGTGATGTTGTCGGGGCACGAGATCGGCGACACCTTGTCGGCGGGGAACCCGGCGAAGTAGGTGTTCGGGTTCGTGGCGGGGTCGCCGCACAGCAGCAGGATGCTCCAGCCGAACCGCGTCGAGGTCGCGTCGTTGTGCGACTCGGTGATCTCGATGACGTGGCCGTCGCGGTTGGCGTTGCGGGGGTTGACCTCGGTCGCGCCCTCCTTGCCGACCTTGCCGCGGTCGGTGTTGTTGGTGCAGGCGACGTAGACGCGGCCGGTCTGCGGGTGCGGCTCGACGTCCTCGCAGCGGTCCATCTTGGTCGCGCCGACGGCGTCCGCCGCCAGGCGCGTGTGCACGAGCACCTGCTCGACGGTGAAGCCGGGCACGGCGCTCTCGCCGTCGCGCATCAGGGCGACCCACTCGCCGCTGCCGTCGAAGCTGCCGTCCGAGGGGAGCGCGCCGGTGCCGGTGATCTCGTCGAGGGGCGAGTCGCCGGAGAACTTCGCGACGTACAGCGATCCCTTCGACAGCAGGGTCTTGTTGTGCGCGCGGGCGCCGCGGCTGTTGCCCGGCTTGTAGCGGTCGGTCGAGACGAACTTGTACAGGTAGTCGAAGCGCTCGTCGTCGCCCATGTACGCGACGGCGTGGCCGGAGCGGCTGATGCTGACGTTGGCGCCCTCGTGCTTCAGGCGGCCGAGCGCGGTGTGCTTGACCGGCGGCTCGTCGGGGTTCTCCGGATCGATCTCGACGATCCAGCCGAAGCGGTTCGGCTCGTTCTCGTAGCCGGGCTGCCGCGCGTCGAAGCGCGGGTCGACGGCCTCCCAGCCGTAGCTCGAGGCGTTGGCGCTGAGGCCGTAGCGCTTGTGCTCGGGGCTCGTTCCCGTCGCGCGGAAGTAGCCGTTGAAGTTCTCCTCGCCCGAGAGGACGGTGCCCCACGGCGTGGTGCCGCCGGCGCAGTTGCCGAACGTGCCGACCGGGTACAGGCCCTCGGGGTCCTCGACCGTCTTGAGCAGGTCGGATCCGGCCGCCGGGCCCGAGAACACCATCCGGGTGTCGGCGGTGATGCGGCGGTTGCGGCGGCCGCCGACGCGGTACTTCCAGGTGTCGCCTTTGCGGCCCCGCTCGAGCTCGACGACGGCCATTCCGTGTGCCGCCTTCGAGACGCGCAGCTGCTCGAGGCGCTCCTCCTCGTCCGCGGCCGGCGGGAACATGATGCCGGCGTTGGTGTACTCCTGGTTGGCGACGAGCAGCGCCTCGCGGCCGTTCTTCTCGACCATGATGTCGAGGTAGTCGTTGTTGTAGCCGAACTGGCGGGCCTGCTTCTGCGCGGTCTGGTTGTTCGGGTCGAACGTGTCGCGGCGGTCGAACAGCGGGTCGCCCCAGCGGATGATCGGCGTCCAGCGGAAGCCCTGGGGCACCGTGACCGCGTCGACCTCGGCCGGCACCGCGGCGATGGGCTCGAAGCCGAAGGCGCGGCCGCCCCCGCGTCCGACGACCTGAGCGGTCGCGGCCGAGGCGGGGTCGCCGCCCCCGACGACACCCGACAGCACGATGGCGCCCGCGGCGGCGGCGCCGCCGGCGAGCACGGCGCGGCGGCTGAGCGCCGCTTCCGCGATGTCGCGGAAGTACGCGTTGTCCGAGGTGTTCGGCACCGGGTGGAAGCACGCGTTGTCGCACTTGTACATGCACGTCACCGGGCTGCGCTTGCCGTGCGTGCGGCCCGTCATGAGGAGGTTCAGCAGCGGGCGGCGGCGCGTCTCGTCCTCGGGACGGACCACCGCGTCAGGGGTGGGGGAGGTGATCGTCATGCCGCCAACGGTCCCGCTCGCGGTTGAACGGCAGGTGACGTGCGGGCATCCCCGGGATGGGGAGTTGTCCCCATCCGGGTCAGCCGTTCCGGCGCATCCGGTCGACGTCGAGCCCGTAGTACAGGCGGGGCGCACCGTCCAGCGTGACCGTCACGGTGCCGTTGGCGGCGGCGATGCGCCGCCGCCGGCCGATCGCATCGATCTCCACGACATCGCGGCGCGCGGGAAGCGCGACCTTCTCCTTCGTCCGCCAGGTGTCGACCCACGGCTCGGGGGCGGGGAAGAATCCGCCGTCGCGGGCCGGATCCATGTTGAGGGCATGGCCGTCGGCGCGGCTCCACATGATCACCAGCGGCCCACGCGGGGTGTGGAAGTGCATCGCGCGACGCTGCGGCTCGTCCTCGAACGAGAGCCAGCGCGCGAAGCGCGCCCCGTCGAGATGCTCGGCGATGTTCGCGTACGCGAGAAGCGACGGCTTCGGGCTGCGGTCACGCAGCAGCAGCCCGAAGTGGAACTCGCGGTTGCCGGGGCTCGCGCCGTTCGGATGGCCCTTGACGTTGTCGTGAAGCTGGAACCACAGCAGTGACGTCACGTTCTCGGACAGGGCGAGCGCCGCCGTCAGGACGACGTTCTCGGCCGCGTGCCGATACGTGTCGTCGCGCCACGCGTTCGGCCGCGTCGGCGCGTAGACCTCGGTGAGCCACAGCTCGCCGTCCTCGTTCCCGCGCTCGCGCATCATCCGCCGCGCGGTGCGCACCGAGCCCAGGAAGTTCCAGTAGCCGCCGGATGTCGGGGCGTAGTCGGGAGTCACGTTGCCCCGGCCGGGATGCAGGTTGAACGCCTTCGTGTAGCGCGTGAGCCCGGCGTCGTACATGGCCTTCGCGTACACGTCGTCCATTCCCGCGAGCCCGACGGGAAGCAGGCCCATCGGGCTCTTGCGCGCGCGCAGTTCGCGGCTGAAGGCGCGCAGCCACTTCGTCACGTACGCGGTGGCGCCGTCGCCGCTGCGGAGGCCACCACCCCGCATGTTCCATTCGTTGGCGCACTCGTAGTGCGTGGCGCCCGCCTTCTCGGCCCCGTCGAGCACGCCCTTCACGTACCGGGCGAGGCCCGGCGCATCGCCCTTGTACGCATCCGGATCGGGCGAGACGAGGCGGTGCTGCGTGAAGCCGTAGGTCTTTGCCTGCTCGACGGTGAAGTGCGTGTGACGGCTGCGCCGGACGCCGATGCGCTTGATCAGCCGGCGCTCGTCCTCGGTGTCGAGCAGGTAGTCGGCGGCGAGGCCGAACATCGAGGTCTCCGCGGTCTCGGTGAACTCGTGCGGTGGCAGGACGGCGACGTTGGTGCGCGCGAAT
This sequence comes from Microbacterium paludicola, assembly GCF_039529675.1. Lineage (NCBI taxonomy): Bacteria > Bacillati > Actinomycetota > Actinomycetes > Micrococcales > Microbacteriaceae > Microbacterium > Microbacterium paludicola. The sequence continues at coordinate 47,509 of NZ_BAAANG010000014.1, read as the reverse complement.
GCGCTGTCGGTCCCCGCACGCACGGTGACGCCGACGAACGCCATGCCGCGTTCGGTGAGGGGGATGCGCAGCTCGTCGTCGATCGGAGAGGAAGCGTCCGCCTGCATCTGCACCGTGCGTTCGGCGATCACCGTGCCGTCGAAGTCGCGCGCGCTCCACGTGAGCGTGAGCGAGCGGGCGGGACCGCCGTTCCAGATGGCCGCCCGTACAACCAGCGGCTCGTCGCCGCTGTCCCAGATGTTGAACGGTCGGTCGGTGGTGAGATCGACAGCCAACGGCCGCTCGGCGGTCTGCGCCTCGATCATCGCCGGGCGGGTCTCGGCACCGAGCACCACCTGTGCTCGTGCCCGGTACGAGCCCTCCGTCACCGAGAGCCCGGGAAGATGCAGGCGGTGCCCGTCGCGCCACGAGGTGTACCCCGTGTCGGTGACGATCGCCAGCGTCGCATCCGCAACCTGCTGGCGATACACGAGCCGGGCGTCGGCCTGAAACGGGATGCCGCCGCGCGGATCCCGCTGCCAGACGGCGACGCCCGTCGCGCTCTCGCGCGCCCACGAGGTGTCCACCGGCTCGCGACGCAGCATGCCGTTGCGCAGCGACGCAGATCCGGGCGCCGCGATGTCGAACACGATCTCGAGCACCCGCCCGCGCGGGGCGAAGGTTCCGCGGACAGACGTGCCTTGCGGGGCGCCGGGGGTGTCGTAGTCGATCACGAGCGCCTGCACGCCATCCGGCGACAGGCCGACGGACGCGACGCCGGTCTCGACCTCGGTCTCGGGGTCGATGCGGTACCCCCGGAAGCGCTGCACCGGTTTGCCCGCGGCATCCGACAGCAGCACCGAGACGCCCTTGCCCTCGGTCGTGATCGAGAACCCGTCGCCGTGGAGCACCGGCGCGGGGGACGCCCGCTGCGGATCGATCGACCGCGACACCGGCTCACGCAGGAAGGGACCGCTGAGCACGAGCGCCGCGCCGAGCACGCCGAAGTAGCCGGTGCCCGCCAGCACGTGTCGCCGGGTCATCTCACGTCGCGCTGCCGCCTTCGCCGCTCGGAGCTCGGCGAGCCGCTCGGCCGCCGCCTCGGCGTGCTCGGCGTCGCGTGCGGCGTCGTCCCGTTCGTCCCCCATGCGGTCCGAAGGCGTCCCCAGGTCAGGCCGGGGACGTCGAGCCGCCGAGCGCGGCCGTCACCACGGCGCGGGCCTCATCCTGCACCTGGCGCAGGTGCTCCTCGCCCCGCAGCGACTCGGCGTACAGCTTGTAGACGTCCTCTGTGCCGGAGGGGCGCGCGGCGAACCACGCGCTCGCGGTCTGCACCTTGAGGCCGCCGATGGCCGCGCCGTTGCCCGGAGCGTGCGACAGCTTCGCGGTGATCTCCTCGCCCGCGAGCGTCGTGGCGGTCACGGCCTCCGGGCCGAGCTTGCCGAGTGCGGCCTTCTGCTCGGGCGTGGCGGGGGCGTCGACGCGCTGGTACGACGACGCACCGAACTCGGCCTCGAGCTCGGCGTAGCGCTGCGACGGCGTCTTGCCCGTCACGGCGAGGATCTCCGCGGCGAGCAGGCAGAGCAGGATGCCGTCCTTGTCGGTGGTCCAGACGGTGCCGTCGGTGCGCAGGAACGACGCTCCGGCCGACTCCTCGCCGCCGAACGCGACGGATCCGTCGATGAGGCCGGGCACGAACCACTTGAAGCCCACGGGCACCTCGAGCAGCGTGCGGCCGAGCGACGCGGCCACCTTGTCGATCATCATCGACGACACGAGCGTCTTGCCGATCGCGGCGTCGGCCGACCACCCGGGGCGGTGCGAGAACAGGTAGTCGATCGCGACCGCGAGGTAGTGGTTCGGGTTCATCAGGCCCGCGTCGGGCGTCACGATCCCATGGCGGTCGGCGTCCGCGTCGTTGCCGGTCAGTATGTCGTACTCGTCCCGCTTCGCGACGAGAGACGCCATCGCCGAGGGGGAGGACGGATCCATCCGGATCTTCTCGTCCCAGTCGAGCGTCATGAACTTCCAGGTGGGGTCGACATCCGGGTTCACGACCGTGAGGTCGAGGCCGTAGAGCTCGGCGATCAGCGCCCAGTACTCGACCGACGCGCCACCCAGCGGGTCGGCGCCGATGCGGATGCCGGCGTTGCGGATCGCATCGATGTCGATGATCGTCGCCAGGTCGCGGACATACGCGTCGCGGAAGTCGTATCCGGTGATCGCGTCGAAGTCGATGTCGGCGAACTTGGCGCGCTTGACGCCCTCGAGCCCGCCCTCGATGAGCTCGTTCGCGCGCGCGGCGATCCACGAGGTGGCGTCGGTGTCGGCGGGGCCGCCATGCGACGGGTTGTACTTGAACCCGCCGTCGGCCGGCGGATTGTGGCTCGGCGTCACGACGATCCCGTCGGCGCGCTCACCGGCGGCCGGGTCGAGGCCGCGGTTGTGGGCGAGGATCGCGTGGCTGAGGGCCGGGGTCGGCACCCACGAGTCGCGCGCGTCGATGCGCACGTCGACCGCGTTCGCCACCAGCACCTCGATGGCGCTGCGCTCGGCGGGAAGCGACAGCGCGTGCGTGTCGCGGCCGAGGAACAGGGGGCCCTGGATTCCCTGCGCGGCCCGGTAGTCGACGATCGCCTGCGTCGTGGCGAGGATGTGCTGCTCGTTGAAGCTCGTGCTGAGGCTCGAGCCGCGGTGCCCGCTCGTTCCGAACGCGACGCGCTGCGCCGCGACGGACGGGTCGGGGATCCGGTCGTAGTACGCGTTGATCAGCTCGTCGATGTCGACAAGGTCGGATGCTTCGGCGGGGTGTCCGGCACGGCTCGTCATGCCGGACAGTCTCCCACGTCGTCCTCCGCGCGGCGTAGGCGATGAGTCCCCCTTGACAGTCCGTTCCCCGCGAGCGGTTACGCCGAGGTCGCGGGACTCATCCGCTCCGCCGCGGCGGGAGCGTCAGGGCCCGCCGCGCTGTGCAGACCACGGATCAGCAGATGCAGAGCGAACCAGATCTCGAACGCGAAGATGGGCACCGCGGTGATGCCGGCGATCGCTCCCGCGAGGGGGATGACGCCGAACAGCTGGAGGGCGTTCCCCGTGAGGACGACGACGCCGCCCACCAGGCCGAGCACCGCGAGCGCCCGCGGCACGACCCGCGCGTCCAGCAGCAGCCATCCGAGCACAAGCGTGTTGACGCTGATGATCAGGCCCTGCCCGATGAGGAACCCGGCGGCGTGGATCTGCGTGAGCGCGTCGCCGAGCGGCGTGCCCCGGGATCCTCCGATCGCCAGGGCGAGCATCGGCACCGAGGCCGCCAGGATCACCGCGGCCTCCACCGCGGGCATCGTCCCGAACGCGGCCGCGCGGACGGGGCCGTGCCGCTGGAGCAGCCGCCAGAGCAGCAGGCCGGTGCCGAGGCAGCCGACGGCGAGAAGGAACTCGAGGGCGACCCCGAGCCGCACGGTGCCCGGCGCGGTATACGCGGCGGCGGCGCCGACGGCGGTGACGTGTGTGACGAGGTAGAGCGCTCCGGCAGTGCGCGCGTAGAGCATCGGGCTGCGGGTCATGGCGGCTCCTTCCGGCGGGGGTATACGGCGTACACCTCTTGATGGCGAGTGTAGGTGTACGGTGTATACGTGTCAACGGCCGCCAGCAGGATCCGTCTCGACAGGGAGAAAGTCATCGCGTCGGCGATCGAGCTCGCCGACGCCGGCGGCCTCGACGGGCTCAGCATGCGGCGTCTCGCGGATTCCCTTGGCGTGACCCCGATGGCGCTCTACAAGCACGTCGCGGGGCGCGAGCAGCTCATCGACGGCATGGTCGAGGGCGTCGTGGCGCGCATCGAGGCCGCGCCGCGGGGCGTGCCGTGGCGCGACGCGGTGCGCGCGCGCATCCTGTCGGCCCGCTCCCTGATGCAGCGGCACCCGTGGGCGCAGACGGCGATCGAGACCCGCACGACCGCGGGGCCCGCGGTGCTCGGATACATGGACGACCTGATGTCCCTCATGTTCGAGGGCGGGCTCTCCGCCGATCTCGTTCACCACGCGATGCACGCCCTCAGCGTCCGGATGTGGGGGTTCACCCGCGAGGTGCTTCCCACGCCCGAGCTTCCCGCCGACCTCGCCGAGAGGGCGGACGCGCTGACGGCGTGTGCCGCGCGGTACCCGGCGATCGTGCGGATGGCCACGACGGCACCGCGCGCGGGCGAGACGTGCGACAGTGACGAGGAGTTCGCGTTCGCGCTCGACATCCTGCTCGACGCGTTCGAGCGGCTCGACGCCGCCGGGTGGGCCTCCGACGCCGCCCGGTGACGTGGCGGGCCCCGGGCTCGCGGCGGATACGCTTGCGTCCATGTCGACGGACGCTCCTGCACGCCGCACGTACAGCTATCTGGGCCCCGCCGGAACCTTCACCGAGGCGGCACTCGCCCAGGTGCCCGAGGCGCGTGGCCACGTCTGGCGCCCGGTGCACAACGTGGGCGAGGCCCTGGCCGACGTCGCCGAAGGGCGCAGCGACGCCGCGATGATCGCGATCGAGAACTCGATCGACGGCGGCGTCTCGACCGCCCAGGATGCGCTCGCGCGCATCCCGAATCTCCGGATCGTCGGCGAGTACCTCGTCCCGGTCGAGTTCGTCCTCGTCGGCAAGCCGGGCGCGCGGCTCGAGGATGTGCAGCTCGTGAGCGCGCATCCGGTCGCGTACGCGCAGTGTCTCGGCTGGCTGAGCGCGAACCTGCCGTCGCACCAGCACGTTCCCGCCGCGAGCAACGTGGCGAGCGCGGTCGGGGTCCTCGACGGCTCGAGCCCGGCCGACGCCGCGATCGCTCCGCCCGGCATCACGGCGCACCACGACGTCGAGGTGCTCGCGCGCGGCATCGGCGACACCGCGGATGCGGTGACCCGCTTTGTGCTCGTCACGGGCCCCACGGCTCCGCCCGCGCCCACCGGCGCCGACAAGACGAGCGTGATCGTCGAGCTGCCCGAGGACCGGGCCGGCACCCTGCTCGAGATGCTCGAGCAGTTCTCGACCCGCGGGATCAACCTGAGCCTCATCCAGTCGCGCCCCATCGGCGATGCCCTCGGCCGCTACCGCTTCGTGATCGACGCCGACGGGCACATCTTCGACGAGCGGATGGCCGACGCGCTGATGGGACTTCGCCGGTTCAGCCCGAATGTGGTGTTCCTCGGCTCGTACCCCCGCGCCGACCGCGCGGTCGTGCACTACCCCGACCGCTACTCGGACGAGGTCTTCGTCGAGGCGCGCGACTGGCTGCGCGGCCTCATCGCGGGCGAGCCCGACGCCTGAGGCCGCGGCGGCCCGCCGTCGGGCGCTCGCAAACCGGTGCCGAACGCACCTTTCGGGTGGGCAGAAGGTGCACACGGCACCTATCTGCCCGCACCGACGCCCCCGCACCGACGCCCCCGCGCCGGGCAGCCCCGCCTTACGCGCCCAGCGCCTCCGCGAGCAGTTCGAGCGTGCGCGCGCGGCCGTCCGCGGCGTCGAGCGGCTCCCCCTCGTAGGCACCGGCCGAGGGGGAGATCATGACCTCGTCCACGTCGTAGCGCGCGGCGAACTCGCGCAGCCCGGCGGCGACATCCTGGCCCGTGCCGACGAACCAGCGCACGCGGTTCTGGTCGATCATGCTCTGCTCGAGCGGATCGGATCCTGCCGCCAGCGCCTCGTCCACGGTCTCGAGCGGGCGCATCGGCTTGTTCGTCCGCAGCCGCGCGAACTGGCGCAGCTGGGGCAGGGCCCGCGCCTCCGCCTCCTCGGCGGTGGGGGCGGCGACGACGTTCGCGGTGATGAAGGTGCGGGGCTTCGGGTTCTGCTCGCTCGGCTGGAACTGCGAGCGGTACAGCTCCATCGCGCGCTCGAGCCCCTCGCCGGCGAAGTGGTTCGCGAAGACGTAGGGGAGGCCGTACGCGGCGGCCAGCGACGCGGAGTAGTCGCTCGAGCCGAGCAGCCACACCTCCGGCACCCCCGTCGCGGCCGGCGTCGCGTGCACGTTGTACTCGCCGCCGCTCGTGAAGCGCACGGTCGCCCCCTCGGCGCTGACGAGCTTCAGGATGTCCGTGATGTGCTGCGGGAACTGATCGACGTCGCTCGTGGTGCCCGACCGGCGCAGCAGCTGCGTGATCACGGGGTCGCTTCCCGGGGCGCGCCCGATGCCGAGGTCCACGCGACCCGGGGCCATCGCCTCGAGGGTCGAGAACTGCTCGGCCACGATCAGCGGCGAGTGGTTCGGCAGCATCACGCCGCCCGACCCGACGCGGATGCGCGACGTGCGCGCCGCCGCCGCGGCGATCAGCACCGGAGGGGCGGTCGAGGCGACCGCGGGCATGTTGTGGTGCTCGGCGAACCAGTACCGCCGGTACCCCAGCTCGTCGGCGCGCTGGGCGAGCGCCATCGAGGCCGCCACCGCCTGGACGCTCGACTGACCCGTGCGCACCGGCACCAGGTCGAGGACGGACAGGGCAGGGATCATCGACTCGCTCATCCTCATCCGCAACCGGATCCGTCCCGTTCCCATTCCCCGGGAACGGGACGGGCGCCGCGGATAGCCTGAGGGGCATGGATGCCGAGATCTTCTACGTGCTCGTCGGCGCCCTGGCGGTCGGCGCCTTCGCGCGCTGGCGCGGGTGGCCGGCGCCCCTTGTCGTGACGGTCGCGGCGCTGCTGGTCTCGCTCATCCCGGCCGTGCCGACGCTCGACATCGACGGTCACCTGCTGCTGAACCTCACGCTGCCGCCGCTGCTCTACTCGGCGGCCCTCGAGGTGTCGTTCGTGGGATTCCAGCGCAGCCTGCCGCACATCCGCCGCCTCGGCATCGGGCTCGTGCTGTGCACGGCGCTGGCCGTCGGGCTCGTCGCCTGGTGGATCATGCCCGAGCTCACCCTCGCGGGTGGCCTGCTGCTCGGCGCGATCGTCGGCCCGCCCGATGCGGTCTCGGCCGCCGCGATCGGCCGGAAGCTCGGCCTGCCGCGCCGCCTGATGACGGTGCTGTCGGGCGAGAGCCTGATCAACGACGCGACGTCGCTGACCCTGGTGCGGGTGTTCGCGGCGATCGTCGCCGGCGCGACCGTCACCGTGTGGGACGGCGTCTGGTCGTTCATCGTCGCCGTCGTGCTCGGCGTGCTCATCGGCCTTCTGTTCGGCGTTGTGCTTCACCAGCTGCGCATGCGCCTGGATGACCCGGTCGTCGTCGGCACGGCGGGGCTGCTGGTGCCGTTCGGCGCCTACGCGATCGCCGAGCACCTCGGCGGATCCGGCGTGCTCGCGGTCGTTGCCATGGGTCTGTTCGTCGGCTACCACGCGCCCCGCACCGACTACACGACGCGGCAGCAGGAGCGGCCGCTGTGGCTGTCGGCCGACTTCCTGCTCGAGAGCTTCGTCTTCGCGTACATCGGCCTGCAGTTCCCCCGCGTGGTGCGCGAGCTCGGCACGGCGGATGCGGGGATCACGATCGCGCTCGCCGCGGCCGTGTTCGGGATCGTGCTCGTGATGCGCCCGATCTTCGTCTACGGCAGCTACGCGTGGGGCCGGATGTGGCAGGGCATCAAGATCATGCGCTGGAAGCACTCGCTCGAGGCATACCGGCGTGATCCGGACGACCCGCGCGCGAAGATGTTGCGGGATCGCCGCGAGCAGCTCGCCCGGCGCGGGGTCGACGTCAACGAGACGATGCTGCGCCAGCGCATCCTCGAACCCGTGCTGAGCGTCCCCGAGCGCGCGGTGCTGTCGTGGGCCGGCATGCGCGGCGTCGTGACGCTCGCCATGGCCGCGGCGCTTCCCGACCTGACGGGCGGGACGATGCCCGCGTCGCACGTGCAGAAGCTCATCGTCGTCGCCTTCGTCGTGACGGTCGGCACGCTGCTGCTGCAGGGCCTGACACTCGCCCCGCTGATCAAGGCGCTGCGCGTCGGATCCGACGAGGAGCGGAAGCTGGATGCGCGGCAGATCCTGGCGATCCGGGAGCGCAGCCAGGAGGTCGGAAAGGCGTACCTGCGGGCGCAGCGCACCGAGTGGAAGGAGCGCTACGGGCCCGAGAGCGCCGAGGTGTTCGACCGGATGGCGCAGTCGCTGCTGCGCGTGGAACGCGACACGGATCGCGCCGGCCAGGTGCTCGAATCGCACGACGGATCGGCGGACGCCGCGGCGCAGAAGCCGACCTACGAAGACCTGGTCGCCCTGTCGAAGGGATGGCTCGAGGCGCGCCGCGAGATGCTGATCCGCGAGCGCGACCTCGGCAATCTGAGCGAAGAGGTGATGCGCGAGATCATGACCGCGATCGACGCCGAGGAACTCGCCCTCGACACCCGCGGCGCGATCCGCGACGTCGGCCGCGCCTGAGCCGTCGCGGCATCCGGTCGGAATAGCGGCCGGACGCGCGCGGTTCCCGAGAACTCCGATCCGGAAACGATGGAGGCCCCATGCGCGCTGTGACCTACCCCGCCTACTCGAGCGACCTCGACACCCTGACGGTGTCGGACGTGCCGGAGCCCAAGCTCGGCCCGGGGTCGGTGCTGATCGAGGTGCGGGCGGCGGGCGTGAACCCCGTCGACTGGAAGCTCATGGCGGGCGGGCTCGACGCCATGATGGATGCGATCTTCCCCGTGATCCCGGGCTGGGACGTCGCGGGCGTCGTGGTGGCGCTCGGTCCGGATGTGCCGGAGTTCGAGGTCGGCGACGAGGTGATCGCCTACGCCCGCAAGGACGTCGTGCAGGGCGGCACGTTCGCCGAGCGCGTCGCCGTGCCCGCGGCGGCGGTGGCGCCGAAGCCGCGGACGCTGAACTGGGAGCAGGCGGGCGGCCTGCCGCTCGCCGGAGGCACGGCGCTGCGCACGCTCGACCGCCTCGGTGTGGTCGAGGGCGACACGGTGCTGATCCACGCGGCCGCCGGCGGCGTCGGCAGCATCGCGGTGCAGATCGCCGTCGCCCGCGGTGCGCGCGTGATCGGCACGGCCTCGCCCGCGAACCACGAGTTCCTTCGAGGCCTCGGCGCCGAGCCGGTGGAGTACGGCGAGGGGCTCGCCGAGCGCGTGCGCGCCCTTGCCCCCGAGGGCGTCGACGCCGTCGCCGACTTCGTTGGCGGGCAGCTCGAGACCACGCTGGCCGTGCTGCGCGAGGGCGGACGCCACGCATCGGTCGCCGAGGCGGGCGTGGCCGAGCACGGCGGATCCTGGGTCTGGGTGCGCCCCGACGGTGCCGCGATGGCCGCGCTGCGCAGCTCGCCGACGAGGGCAAGCTGACCGTCGAGGTCGCCGAGACGTTCGGCCTCGACCGGGTCGCCGACGCGTTCCGCGCCAGCCAGACGGGCCGCACGCGCGGAAAGCTCGTCATCGTCCCCTGACCCGGCTCAATCGGCGCGCACCAGCAGATCGCCGATCTCGCAGTCGAGCGCACGGCAGATCGCCGACAGCGTCGAGTACCGGATGGCCCGCGCCCGGTCGTTCTTGAGGATCGACAGGTTCACGATGCTCACGCCGACGAGCTCGCTCAGCCGGGTGAGCGTCATCCCCCGCTCGGCGAGCAGCTCGTCGAGTCGGCAGTGCACGCCCGTCGGCTCGTCGTCCGCCGGCGTCACAACAGCCCCTCTGTGTCGCGCTGCAGCTGGAAGCCTCGGCGGAACGCGAGGGCAAGCAATCCGATCGCCACGGAGGCGAACACGTAGCCCGTGATCCCCCAGAACTCCAGCGGGTCCAGCGGCTCGGTCTCCTCGACGCCGAGCGCCGTCAGCATCCCGTTGTGGGCCATGCGGTCGAACAGGATTCCGCCGAGTCCCCACGCGATGACCGCGATGCCGATGACGTAGAGGTCGCGCGTGACCGCGGGGGAGAAGAACCGGCCGCGCAGGAAGCTCCACGCGAGGTGCGTGGCGGCCCCGACGATGATCAGCCGCGCGAGGGCCGTGATCAGGATGGATGCGGCCGCGCAGGCGGTGGAGACTGCATTCACGTCGGCGGACACGACGGTCATCTCGGTCGCGGTGCCGGCGACCGCGAAGGCCGTGCTCTCGATGACGGCCGACACCGCCGCGGGGTCGACGCGCATGGTGAGGGCGAGCCCGTCGGGCGTGAACGTGCTGGCGAAGTCGGCGATCGCCGAGATGACGGTGAGCACCGCCGCGGCCGCGCCCCACAGGATGACGGTGAAGCCATCCGCTGCGCTGGAGCGCTGCACGGCACTCATACGAGCCCCTCCGTGTCGCGCTGCAGGCGCTCGCCGACGCCGAAGGCCGTGCCGATCATGCCGAGCGCCAGGATCGCGAGTGCCGGGCCGAGATCGGCGGCGAAGACCACGTTGTCATAAGAGTGCTCGCTCACCGCGGCGAACGTTCCGTTGACGCCCATCGTGCGGAACAGCCCGCCGGCCGCCCACGTGACGAGCAGCGCGATGGTGCCGATCAGGATGAGCCGGCTGTTCGGGCGGCTGAAGGCGATACCGCGCGCGAGGTTGATGCACAGCAGTGCCAGGCAGGCGAGCGCGGCCAGTAGGCCCAGCGCGACGACGACGGCCTCGAGGACCAGAGAGACCGAGGTGATCGGCGCGAGACCGTTCCCCGTGATCACCGCCTGATCGACGGTCACAGTGACCGGCGAGCCTCCCGGGCCGATCGGGAGCTCGGCGTGCTCGCCGGCGAAGGGTGCGAGCACGGGCACATCCGTCCCGCGCACCACCTCTGCGATCCGGAGGGCCGCCTGCACCACGATCCATATCCCCCCGATCGCGGCCAGCGCGGCCGTGAACCAGCCCGCGAACCTGTCGCCACGGTCGATGTACTGCCGCGCCATCTCAACTCCTTAACGATAGTCGTTGTTATCGAGAAACGATATGGACGGATTCGGGGCGCGTCAAGGGCCGATTCAGCGGGAGCCCGCGCTATGCCCACGGCGAACAGCGAACCGCGGGCCCTTCACGCTGGTTACCGTTGAACCACGGCGCGACCCAGGTGTGGGTCGACGTCGCCGGCCTCGCCTAGGAGGAGTGAGATGTTCGAGAGATTCACCGACCGTGCCCGTCGTGTGGTCGTCCTCGCCCAGGAAGAGGCGAAGATGCTCAACCACAACTACATCGGCACCGAGCACATCCTGCTCGGCCTGATCCACGAGGGGGAGGGCGTCGCCGCGAAGGCGCTCGAGTCGCTCGGCATCTCGCTGGACGCTGTCCGCGAGCAGGTGCAGGACATCATCGGCCAGGGTCAGCAGCAGCCGACCGGCCACATCCCCTTCACCCCGCGCGCCAAGAAGGTGCTTGAGCTGTCCCTGCGCGAGGCGCTGCAGCTCGGCCACAACTACATCGGCACCGAGCACATCCTGCTCGGCCTCATCCGCGAGGGCGAGGGCGTCGCGGCCCAGGTGCTGGTCAAGCTCGGCGCCGACCTGAACAAGGTGCGCCAGCAGGTCATCCAGCTGCTCTCGGGCTACCAGGGCAAGGAGCCCGTGGGCGTCAACGCCGGCAGCAGCCAGGAGGCCGACAGCGCCAAGGGCGGCTCGCAGGTGCTCGACCAGTTCGGTCGCAACCTGACGCAGGCCGCGCGCGACAACAAGCTCGACCCGGTCATCGGGCGCGAGAAGGAGATCGAGCGCGTCATGCAGATCCTGTCGCGCCGCACCAAGAACAACCCGGTGCTGATCGGCGAGCCCGGCGTCGGCAAGACCGCCGTCATCGAGGGTCTCGCCCAGGCGATCGTCAAGGGCGAGGTGCCCGAGACGCTGAAGGACAAGCAGCTCTACTCGCTCGACCTCGGCTCGCTGATCGCCGGATCCCGCTACCGCGGTGACTTCGAGGAGCGCCTCAAGAAGGTGACCAAGGAGATCCGCACGCGCGGCGACATCATCATCTTCATCGACGAGATCCACACGCTCGTCGGCGCGGGTGCTGCCGAGGGTGCGATCGACGCGGCGTCCATCCTGAAGCCGATGCTCGCCCGTGGTGAGCTGCAGACGATCGGTGCGACGACGCTCGACGAGTACCGCAAGCACTTCGAGAAGGATGCGGCCCTCGTGCGCCGCTTCCAGTCGGTGAACGTCGCGGAGCCGTCGCTGCCGCACGCCATCAACATCCTGAAGGGCCTGCGCGACCGCTACGAGGCGCACCACAAGGTGCAGATCACGGATGGCGCCATCGTCGCCGCTGCGAACCTCTCCGACCGGTACGTCAGCGACCGCTTCCTTCCCGACAAGGCCATCGACCTGCTCGACGAGGCCGGCGCCCGCCTGCGCCTGTCGATCCTGTCGTCGCCGCCCGAGCTGCGCGAGTTCGACGACAAGATCGCCAAGGTGCGCGAGGCGAAGGAGGCCGCGTCGGAGGAGCAGGACTTCGAGAAGGCCGCTGCCCTCCGCGACGAGGAGAAGTCGCTGCTCGCCGAGCGCCTGCGCCTCGAGAAGCAGTGGCGCTCGGGCGACGTCTCGACGGCCGCCACGGTCGACGAGGGCCTGATCGCCGAGGTCCTCGCCCAGGCGACGGGCATCCCGGTGTTCAAGCTCACAGAGGAGGAGACCAGCCGCCTCGTCTTCATGGAGAAGGCGCTGCACCAGCGCGTCATCGGCCAGGAGGAGGCGATCGCCGCCCTGTCGAAGACGATCCGTCGTCAGCGCGCCGGCCTCAAGGACCCCAAGCGTCCCTCGGGCTCGTTCATCTTCGCCGGCCCCACGGGTGTCGGAAAGACCGAGCTCGCCAAGGCGCTCGCCGAGTTCCTGTTCGACGACGAGGGCGCGCTCATCTCGCTCGACATGTCGGAGTTCGGTGAGAAGCACACCGTCTCGCGTCTGTTCGGTGCCCCTCCCGGGTTCGTCGGCTTCGAGGAGGGCGGCCAGCTCACCGAGAAGGTGCGTCGCAAGCCGTTCTCGGTCGTGCTGTTCGACGAGATCGAGAAGGCGCACCCCGACATCTTCAACTCGCTGCTGCAGATCCTCGAGGAGGGTCGGCTGACGGATGGTCAGGGCCGCGTCGTCGACTTCAAGAACACCGTGATCATCATGACGACGAACCTCGGTTCGTCGGCGATCGCCGGTGGTCCGGTCGGCTTCCAGGTCGAGGGTGACACGACCACGACGTACGAGCGGATGAAGGGCAAGGTCGACGAGGAGCTGAAGCGTCACTTCAAGCCCGAGTTCCTCAACCGCGTGGACGACATCATCGTGTTCCCGCAGCTGTCGAAGCCTGAGCTGATCCAGATCGTCGACCTGTTCACGAAGCGCCTGAACGAGCGCCTGCTCGACCGCGACATGACGCTCGAGCTGTCGCAGGCCGCCAAGGAGCGTCTGATCGAGATCGGGTTCGACCCGGCCCTCGGCGCCCGCCCGCTGCGTCGCGCGATGCAACACGAGGTCGAGGATCGCCTGTCGGAGCGCATCCTGAACGGCCTGCTCGAGAGCGGACACCACATCAAGGTGGACGTCGAGGACGGCAAGTTCGTGTTCGAGAACGCTCCCCGCGGCGAGAAGGTCGCGGTCGGCGTGAACACCGCCGGTGCGATCGCGGCGACGCCGGACATCGCGGCGAACTCGAACTGACGGTTCGCATACGAAGGGGGCGGCGCCTGCGGGCGTCGCCCCCTTCGTCGTGGCTGGGGATGCGGGCGGATCAGCCGTGCGGCGACACGCGTCCCGTCGACTCCCGCCAGACGATGCGATGGAGCGATCCGGTCTCCTGAGGCGACTGCGGCCGCCCCATCGCCGTGAGGAGCGCGCGCATCGCGCGTCGGCCCGCCTCCCGGAAGTCGACGTCGACACTCGTCAGCGACGGCGACGTGTACGCGCCGAACACGTTGTTGTCCCATCCGGTCACCACGAGGTCTCCGGGCACCGCCCAGCCGCGCTCGCCGGCTCCCCGCATGGCGCCGATGGCGACGTGGTCGTTCGCGGCGATCACCGCGACCGGGCGCGCGTCGTCGGGTAGGTCGAGGATCGCCGTGCGTCCGGCCTCGGGAGACCACGACCCGCCGACCACGCCCAGCGATTCGAGGCCGAGCCTCTCGATCGTCTCGAGATAGACGCTGCGGCGCGCGCGGGCCGACGCATACTGCTCGGCCCCCGCGACGTGGAGGAACCGGCGGTGCCCGGCCTGGGCGAGGGCCTCGATCAGCGTGGCGACCTGGGTCGCGTCCGCGAGCGCCCCGACGCTGCGCAGCTCGTCGTCGAATGTCGCGGCCGACACGACCACGCACGGCGAGTCGGCAGCGCTCGCGTCGTCCGGCAGCGGCGCCACGGTGAGGATTCCCTCGTACTGCCCGCCCGACGCCAGCTCCCGGATGCGCTCGACGCGATCCTGCGGGCTGCCGTCGGCGTGCAGGGTCTCGGCGACGAATCCGGCCTCGCGGGCGACGTCGATGGCGCCGGCCAGCAGCCGCATGTGCGTGTCGACGGCGGATCCCATGATCACCGCGACCCGTCCCGAGCGGCGGGTGCGCATCGAGCGGGCCGCGAGGTTGGGGCGATAGCCGATCGCCTCGGCGACTTCGAGCACGCGAGCGCGAGTCGCCGTCGAGATGTTCCCCTGGCCGGTGAGGGCGTACGAGACCGTCGTCTGCGAGACGCCGGCGGCGCGGGCGACATCGCGGCTCGTCGGGGCAGCCGATCCGCTCATCCGCGGCTCCTCTCTTGACACGCGATGCCCGTCTCTTCCAGAGTGATCAGGTGGTACGTATCACTATCCCACCGCGGGGACGTGATCGACAGCTCGACGCGTTAAGGGAGACGGCATGTTGAGAGTCGGGATCATCGGCGTCGGGAACATCGCCGAGGCGCATGTCGACGGCTACCGGCGCTTCCCCGAGGAGTGCGAGATCGTCGCCCTCCACGACGCCGTGGCGGGCAAGGCCGCGGCGCGCGGCAGGGATCTCGGCCTCGACGCGGCGACGGCGTACGACGACCTGGACGAGATGCTCGCCACCGCGCGGCTCGACCTGGTCAGCATCGCGACGCCGCCCGCCACCCACTCCGAGCTGACCATCCGGGCCCTGCGCGCGGGGGTCGACGTGCTCGTCGAGAAGCCGATGGCGCCCTCGCTGGAGGAGTGCGACGCGATGATCGCGGCCGCCGCCGAGAACGGGCGGATGCTCTCCGTCGTCGCGCAGAACCGCTTCCGCGACGACATGGCGACGCTCAAGGAGGTGCTCGACTCCGGGCTCGCCGGCCCCGTCTCGCACGTGCAGGTCAGCTCTGCATGGTGGCGCGGCCTGCCGTACTACGACCTCTGGTGGCGCGGGACGTGGGAGTCGGAGGGCGGGGGATGCACGCTGAACCACGCCATCCACCACCTCGACCTCACGCTGTGGATGCTCGGCTCGCCCCGCGCCGTCACCGCCGTGCTCGCCAACACTCAGCACGAGAACGCGGAGGTCGAGGACCTGTCGGTCGCCGTACTGCAGTACGACAGGGCGCTGGCAGAGGTGACCAGCTCCGTTGTGCACCACGGCGAGGAGCAGGCGATCGTCGTCCAGGCCCGCGGTGCCCGCGTCTCGCAGCCGTGGAAGGTCGTGGCGTCCACCTCGGGCGCGAACGGCTTCCCGCTGCCGGAGGGAAACCCCGACCTCGTCGACCGGATCGAGGCGCTCGCCGCCGGCCATGCGCCTCTCCCACACGAGGGACACCCGGGCCAGATCGGCGACATGCTGGCGGCGGTGCGCGACCGCCGACCTCCGGCGATCGACGGCGAGGACGGGCGTCGCGCCGTGGAACTCGTGACCGCGATCTACGCCGCGGGAATCGAGCGCCGCACCGTCGACCTGCCGCTGCGATCCGACGACCCCTATTACCGGACGGGCACGCTCACGCAGCGGGCGCCGCACTTCTTTGAGAAGACGTCGTCGGTCGCCGATCTCCCCGGCGAGATCATCGTCGGCGGCAGCGGCACCTGAGCGGTGACCGGACAGGATGACGGAGAGCAGGAGCAGCACATGAGCAACGCAAGCGGCGCCCAGTACGCGCCCGACCCCATCCCCGCCCCCGTCGTGGAGGAGGGCGAGTTCGTCATCGCCGCGGTGGGGCTGGACCACGGTCACATCTACGGGATGACCGAGGGGCTCGCCTCGGCAGGCGCGACCCTGAGGTGGGTCTACGACCCCGACCCGGCAAAGGTGGAGGCGTTCGCCGCGAAGTTCCCGCACGTGCGCGTCGCGCGCAGCGAGGCGGAGGTGCTGGACGACCCCGAGGTGCGCCTCGTCGCCGGCGCGACCGTGACCTCGGAACGGTGCGCCCTGGGACTCCGAGTCATCGACGCGGGCAAGGACTACTTCACCGACAAGGCGCCCCTCACGACCCTCGAGCAGCTGGATGCCGCGCGCGCGGCGACCGAGGCCACCGGGCTGAAGTACGCCGTCTACTACTCCGAGCGCATCCACGTCGAGGCGGCGGTGCTCGCGGGGCAGCTCATCGACCGCGGCGCGATCGGGCGGGTCATCCAGGTGCAGGGCCTCGGTCCGCACCGCCTGGGCACCGGACGGCCCGAATGGTTCTTCGACAAGGAGCGCTACGGCGGCATCCTGTGCGACATCGGCAGCCACAACTTCGAGCAGATGCTCCACTTCGCCGGGGCGACCGATGCCGAGGTCGCCTACTCGGCGATCGGCAACTTCCACCACCCCGAGCACCCGGGCCTCGACGACTTCGGTGAGGCGTCCATCGTCATGGACACGGGCGCAAGCGGATACTGCCGCGTCGACTGGTTCACACCGGATGGCCTCAGCACCTGGGGCGACGGGCGCACGTTCATCCTGGGCACCGAGGGCTACATCGAGCTGCGCAAGTACGTGAACGTCGCCACCGGCGAGGGGCCGGGGCATGTGTTCCTCGTCGACGGCGCGGGCGAGCATCACCTCGTCGCGGACGGCAGCGTCGGATACCCGTTCTTCGGGCAGCTGATCCGCGACTGCCTCGACCGCACCGAGACGGCGATGACGCAGGAGCACGCGTTCAAGGCGGCCGAGCTCAGCGTGCGCGCCCAGCAGGGGGCTCGCGTCCTGGCGCCGTAGTCGCGGCACCGCTCACCGGGGTTTCAGGACGGCGCCCGTAGGCTGAGTGCGTGACCGAGACCGCGACCGCCCTGGACTTCCGGGTGCGCCCCGCCCGCGCGAGCGACATGGTCCACGTCCACCGGCTGCTCGAGCCGCTCGTGCAGCAGCGCATCCTGCTCGGCAAGGATCTCGTCGTCCTGTACGAGGCGACGCAGGAGTTCCTCGTCGCCGAGGCGGACGGCCGGGTCATCGGCTGCGGCGCCCTGCACGTGATATGGGAGGACCTCGGCGAGATCCGCACCCTGCTCGTCGATCCTGAGTGGCTTCACCGCGGCGTCGGTCGCGCCATCGTCGAGGGTCTCGAGCTCCGCGCCCGTGAGCTGGGTCTCAGCCGCCTGTTCTGCCTGACCTTCGAGGTCGACTTCTTCACGCGACGCGGCTTCTCCGAGATCGGCGAGCAGGTCGTGGATCAGGATGTCTACGCGCAGCTCGTGCGCAGTCGTGACGAGGGTGTGGCCGAGTTCCTCGACCTCGCGCACGTGAAGCCCAATACCCTGGGCAACACGCGCATGCTGAAGCTGCTCTGACGCGGACCCGCGCGCGGTGGGGCGCGGCGCCGGAGACGCCGCCCCGAGCGCGCGCCGCCGGGGGCGTTCAGGAACCCCCGCTTACCCTGGAGGCGTGGGAGCCAAGCCGCCTCGTCGACACTCGCCCGCCGTGTACCGGCGGCGCCGGATCGCCGTGCTGCTGCTCGCCCTGCTGGTGATCGCGGGCGTCGCCTGGCTCGTGATCGCCCAGCCCTGGCGCGGACTCGCCGACATCCTGGCGCAGCCCGAACCCGAGCCGACGACCTCGACGGTCGTCACGGCGCCGACCCCCACCGCGAGCGCTCCGACGTCGCCGGCGCCCAGCCCGACGCCGACGTCGACCGATCCGCCGAAGCCGCAGCCCTGCGATCCCGAGGTCATCGATCTGGTGCCCATCGTGCACGGCGAGACCTTCGAGACGAAGCCCGTGACGCTCGGCATGAAGCTGACGAACACCGGGTCCGTCGACTGCACCCTCGACGTCGGCACGTCCAAGCAGCGCTTCGTGATCACGAGCGGCAAGGACACATGGTGGCGCTCGACCGACTGCCAGAGCGAGCCGAGCGACATGGTCGTCACGCTCGCCGCCGGGCAGACCGTGCAGAGCGCCGAGCCGCTCACCTGGGACCAGACGCGGTCCGATCCGTCGACCTGCGGCGAGGACAACCGGCCGCGCGCCCGCCGGGGCGGAGCCGCGTACCACCTCAATGTCGAGATCGGCGACGTGAAGGGCAGTACGACGGCGCAGTTCTTCCTGCGCTGACCGGCCTGGGCCATCTCCCGGACAGCGGGAGCGTCACAGTGGTGGTAATCGGTGCCGCGTCTTCGTACGGTGGAGGTATGGGCACTCTCTACTACGGTTCGCAGGGAACGCCGATGGATATCAATGACCGCGCGCTCGCGCATCTGAAGGCGGTCATCATCGCCAAGCTGCGGCGGAACGAAGCGTTCACCCTGTCGCTTCAGCATGAGGACGGCACCGGGCGCAGCACGGTCTGGCTCAGTGCCACCATCCCGCTGCGCTTCACGTTCGAGGAGAGCGAGCGTCCCGAGCTGAACCCGCAGTGGCTGGAGGAGCTGGCGGAGTCGGCGAACCTGCTCGGCGGCATCACGCTCGTGCCGGAGCGGCTCGAAGCCTGAATCGCGCGTAGTCGCACCCGCTTCTTCGGCTGTCCACCGTCTGGTCTGCGGTGGACAGGGGCGCTTTCACTGGACGTCCATCAACCAGTGAGACGCCCCCCACGGGCGAGAAGGACACGTTCGGCATCGGCGCCGAGGAGATGGGGCACGTCGAGATGCTCGCGATCATGATCGCCCAGCTGCTGGAGAAGTCGCCGCTCGGGATCACGGATGACGCGGTGCAGGATGACCCGGTCGTCGCGGCCGTCGTGGGCGGGACGGACGTGCAGCAGGCGATCGTCGCCGGCGCGGGCGCACGCCCGGTCGACAGCAACGGCAACCCCTGGCAGGGCAGCTACATCACGGCCAGCGGCAACCTGCTCGCCGACTTCACCGCCAACGCGAACGGCGAGATGCAGGGCCGGCTCCAGGCGGCGCGGCTGTACCACATGACCGACGACAAGGGCGTGAGGGATCTGCTCGCCTTCCTGATCGCTCGCGACACGATGCACCAGAACCAGTGGCTCGCGGCGATCGAGGAACTGAAGGCCGAGGGTGCGGAGGAGCTGCCCGTGCCGAGCAACTTCCCGAAGTCGAAGGAGCACGGCGAGGTGGCGTACCAGTACCTGAACTTCAGCGACGGTGCTGCGGCGGCCGAGGGCTCGTGGGCGAGCGGGCCGACGCCGGACGGCAAGGGCGAGTTCAGCTACCACGACGGGCCGACGACGAGTGCGCCGATGCCGGCGCCGACGCATCCGGATGCGCGCTTCTACGGGACGACGGAGCTGCCGAACACCGTCGAGAAGGCGGCGGGCGCGATGCAGGACAAGCTCAACAAGGAGTGACCCGGGGCGTGGATACGCAGAAGGCCCGGAGCGTCGCTCCGGGCCTTTCACGTCGTCCCGCGCAGGTCCCCAGAGTGCTACGCACAAACCTGCTTCGAGAGGTGCGGTGATCCACCAGTCCCCACCGATGCCGCACCCGAACGGGCATGACAAGAGTATCAATCCGGGTTTTTCGAAGCTGACAGAATGCTTGATTCCGGCTGGCCGGATCATTAGATGTGCGTAGCCGTAGGCTGAACAGATGGTGGCCAGGAAGCGCACGAAGAAGACCCCCGACATCGAGTTCCGTTCCGAGGCGCTTGCTCAGGCGCTCGAGCGACAGGACATGGCCGCGGTCGCCCTGGCGCTGCGCAACGGGAACACCGTCGTCCCCCTCCTGAAGCCGGGAAAGCGCGACGATCCGCTCGACGGCGGCGAGGTGTGGACGTACCGTGACCCGCAGAGCGGGGACGTCGCGCTGCTGCTGTTCAGCGACGCGAAGAACAAGCCACAGAACCTGCCTCCCGGGATCGGGCTGTACTCGCCGGTGTGGCTGCGCTCGTTCCTGACGAAGCACCGCGACACGATCACGACGGTGTTCCTCGACATCGCCGGCCCGCACCCGATGCAGGCCTCACCGGCGGAGCTGCTTGCCGCCCTCGAGCTCGGCGAGTAGCGGCCGCCCCCCCTCTGGTCGTTGAGCGAGCGGAGCGAGTCGAAACGGAGCGAAGCGAGCGCCGCACTGAGCGAGCGAAGCGAGTCGAAGCCAGCCCTCAGAACTGCGGAACGTCCTCGAGCGCTCGCAGCTTTCCCTGGGCTCGCACGTCGTCGAGCGCGGCGCGCAACTTGCCCGAGCGGTCGTCGATCACCCGGTCGTAGCCGAGCCGGGCGGCCTCGCTGCGCCGCTGCGCCGCGGCCGACACGGGGCGCACTTCACCGGCCAGGCTGAGCTCCCCGACGGCCGCGATGTCCCGCGGCGTCGACCAGTGAAGCACGGAACCGGCGACGGCGACGGCGATGGCGAGATCCGCGGCGGGCTCGGTGAACCGGACGCCGCCGACCGTCGAGACGTACACATCCAGGTCGCTCGTCTTCACCCCGGCCCGGCGTTCGAGCACCGCGAGCACCATCGCCACGCGCGACGAGTCGACGCCGTGCACGATGCGGCGCGGGTTCGGCGCGCTCGACGGGATGGTGAGGGCCTGCACCTCGACGGGCATCGCCCGGCGGCCCTCGAGCGCGATGGCGACGCACGTGCCCGGCTCGGGCGATCCGTGTGACAGGAAGAGCCCGCTCGGATCCGGCACCTCCATGATCCCGTCGCCGGTCATCTCGAAGCAGCCGACCTCATCCGTCGGGCCGAAGCGGTTCTTCAGGGCGCGCACGAAGCGCAGCGCTGTCTGCCGGTCTCCCTCGAACTGGCAGACGACGTCGACGAGGTGCTCGAGCAGGCGCGGGCCGGCGATCTGGCCGTCCTTGGTCACATGGCCGACGAGGATGATCGGCAGCCCGCGATCCTTCGCGACCCGGATGAGCGTCGACGCGACCTCCCGCACCTGACCGGGCATGCCCGCGGCGCCGTCCGACAGCGAGGAGGAGACGGTCTGCACCGAGTCGACGATCACCAGCTGCGGTGAGACCGAGTCGATCTGCCCGAGCACGGTCGCCAGATCCGTCTCGCTGGCGAGAAAGAGCTCGTCGTGCAGCGCTCCGGTGCGCTCGGCGCGCATCCGCACCTGCGCGGGCGACTCCTCGGCGCTGATGTAGAGGACGCGTCGTCCCTCGGCGGCGGAGCGCGCGGCCACCTCGAGCAGCAGCGTCGACTTGCCGACACCGGGCTCGCCCGAGAGCAGGATGGCCGCGCCCGGCACGATGCCGCCGCCGAGCACGCGGTCGAACTCGCCCACGCCGCTCGGGCGTCGCGGTGCCTCGGTCGTGTCGATCTGCGTGATCGGCTTCGCGGCCGACGTGGGGATCATCGGGTCGAGGCGGCGCGTGATGCCCGTCTGCTCGGCGGCCTCGACGACCGTTCCCCACTGCTGGCACTCGGCGCAGCGCCCGACCCATTTGGCCGCGGTCCAGCCGCACTCGGTGCACTTGTACGCGGCGGGGGCGGATCGCTTGCTGGCCATGGTCCCAGCGTAGGCGGGGGTTCGGACATCCGTTCGAAGCCCCGCGGGAGTCAGCCTTCGCGCACCTGCGCCGCGGTCGCCTTGATCGTCTCGGCCGAGGCGTGCAGCAGACCGAGCTCCGACTCCGAGAAGTGCGTCTCGCGGATCGGGAGGGCCCCCGACGATCCGACGATCGACGGCACCGACAGGGCGACATCCGACAGACCGTGGAAGTCGTCGAGCACGGTTGAGACGGGCAGGACGGCGCGCTCGTCGCGCAGCACCGCCTCGGCGATGCGGGTGGCGGACAGGCCGATGGCGTAGTTCGTGGCGCCCTTGCCCTCGATCACCTTGTAGGCCGCAGTGCGCACCTCGTGCGCGACGTCGTCGAGCTCCTCGCGCGTGAACGGATCGCGGTCGTCCGGGCGCCAGTCGAGCAGCGGCACGGGGCCGACCGACGCGCTCGACCAGAGCGGGAACTCGGTGTCGCCGTGCTCGCCCACGATGTGCGCGTGGATGGAGCTCGGCGCGACCCCGGCCAGCTGCGCGAGCTTCCAGCGCAGCCGCGACGTGTCGAGCACGGTGCCGGAGGCGAAGATCCGCTCCGGCGGCAGGCCGGTCTGCTCCTGGGCGAGCACGGTCAGCACGTCGCACGGGTTGGAGACGATGATGAACACGGCGTCGGGGGAGGCCTCGACGAGCTGAGGGATCATCGTGCGGAAGATCCGCGCGTTCGTCCCCACCAGCTCGAGCCGGGTCTGCCCGGGCTGCTGCGCCGCGCCGGCAGTGACGACGACGACGTGCGATCCCTCCGTGACGGCGATGTCGGCGGATCCGTGGATCTGGCTGGATCCGGTGAAGAGGGATCCGTGCGCGAGGTCGAGTGCTTCCGCCTCGACCTTCGCCGCGTTGATGTCGTAGAGGGCCACATGTCGGGCGGCTCCCCGGATGAGCGAGGCATACGCGGTGGCGGCTCCCACAGCCCCCGCGCCGACGACGGTGATCTTCGCGTTCTCGATGACGGCCATGCCCCCATCCTGTCAGCGGATGCCCAGCGCCGTAAGGCTTCGCCGATTTGGCCCGCCCGTGAACCTCACGTAAACTCGTCGGCGGTGACGTGTCCGAGCGGCCGAAGGTGCAACTCTCGAAAAGTTGTGTAGGGTAACCCCCTACCGTGGGTTCAAATCCCACCGTCACCGCCATCCGAAACCCCCGCAGAACCCTTGGAAACACTGGGATCGCGGGGGTTTCGTCGTGTCCGGCGGCGGCGCGGCGTGGGAACATCGTGGTAACAGTCGGCGCGAGCCGATGTTCGCGACGCATACAGCGGTCGAGCTCCCTCCGCGGGAACACGAAGCTGGGCGCGGTCTGAGCCGGCGAGGTGTTGCGTCCACGTGGGAGCCCCAAGCTGCCAGCCAGTCAGCGAGCGGGCCACGCGAAGCAAGCCAATTCTGCGAGTTCTGCCGTGCGCGACGACACCTCCTCCGTGCTCCAGGCGTCACGAGTTGCCAACTCCCGGGTGAGCTGGAAGTCAGACTCGGCATAGACCTCGCACTTGTCGCTGAACGGCTTGCTGCCCAGTTGGTGGTTGAGCCGTCGTTCTAGCAACGCGAGGTTCCCAATCTCGTCAATCTTCACTTGGAGCGAATCGTCGCCGTGCGCTGTGGACTGGGAGAGGACATGTTCGATGGTTACGGTCCGGGAGGTCCAGTCGAGTGCGCGCTCGGGTCGCTGCGCCTTCGCGTCCGCGGCCTTCTCTAGCATCGCGAGCAGGTACTTAGCACGATCCAGCTTGAGTTTGCCGGATGACTTGAATGCATTCGTGAACTCGGCGTCCGTGGGGATGAGGCGGGCGAGGCGCGCTCGCACGTCCGTCTGGTTCTTGGCACTGCCACTCGCGACAGCCGCCGCTGCGCTGGCGAACGCCTCTTCAGCAGTTTCTCCGCCGAGGCGTCCGACAAACTGCGCGCGGACGCTCCACTTCGCGATCTTGAGTAGAAGCTGGGTCGCCTTGGGCTTCTCCCACTCGCGGAACGCGGAGAGAAGTAGTGGGTAGCTGCTCTCGAAGCCAAACCTGCGGTACGCCATAAGGGCGTCCCGGACGTCCACCCTCGAATCCTTCCAGTATTCGTGCTCTGGGTCACGGAGGGCCAGGTAGATCTGCTGCGAAGCCTTCATGCGCTGGATGTACCGCTTTGCGCCCGGGTTCTCCTGGAGGTCGTCCTGCAGAGCCCGGTAAAGTTTGCGACGCGTGACGCGCCCGTGCCTAGACATGTACTCATGTCGCACGAACCTGACCATATCGTCAGGCTTGCTTCCAAGACTGGTTTCGAGTGAATTCCACCCGTGCTGCACATAGGCGAACTCGGACTGCTTCGCCTCGCTGAAGAGGTAGTTCTTCAGCAAGTCTGCCGTTGTGAGGTCGGCGCCGCGGTCGTTGAGTGTCTCAAAGATGACATATGCCTCAGGCAAATTTGATGCGACGGCGATAAGGACCTGCACATCTTTATCGAGCTGATCAATGACGTCGATCAGCTTCTTGTACTGCCGGGATGTGGGGGCGAGTTTCTCTAGATGCGCGTGACATTCCTCGTAACAGACTCGAATCTTGTTGGTCGCTGATACGCGCTCGGGCTGGCCTTCGAGGATTGCGTCGTATGCGTCCTGATCAGCCGGGCTGAGGATCAAGCTGTCTACGTCACCTTCCTCGCGGATGCTGAACCGGCGTAAGTACTTCTTGGTTGTGTTCTCGGCGAGATTTTCCTTACCGAGAGCCTGCAGCCGATCTCGAATCGCGATGAACAGTACAGCTGTTGTGGCGAGCCGCTGCTGGCCGTCGACAATCTTGCGCCTACCGCTATCGTCGTCGGCCTTAGCGAAGACAAGGGTGCCCATGAAATACGCGGACCTCTTCTCGCGCGCGCGCTCGAGGTCGAGGAGGTACTCCTGAACGTTCACCTGCTCCCATGAATAGGCGCGCTGGAACTCGGGCACTGCCACTAGATGGTCCGCGAGGATGTGCCCGAGCTGATCGTGATTGAACTCAGTGCTCTCGGCCATAGCCCCTCATCTTTCGGTCGTTGATGCCGTCACGCCGTGACCAGCTGCATGAGCTCGGTGTAGTTGGTGACCACGTCGTACTCCACGTTCTCGGGATGCTTCTCGTTGAGCGACTGGAAGAACTTGCGTGCGCAGTCGATCTTGGCGTTCTCCACGCCCTTGAGCTGCAGCGATGACAGAGAGCCCTTGGTCTCGGCCACGAAGTACACGTGCTTGACGCTGCCTTCCGTGAAGGCGATCGCCCAGTCGGGGTTGTAGTCGCCGACCGGCGTGGGGATGAAGAACCCGCGCGGCAGTTTCGCGTAGACGGCCACCTCTGCGCTCGTGTCGAGTGCGGTCACGAAATCGCGCTCGACCTTCGAGTCGGTCACGACGTACTCGTAAACGTGGCGCTTGAGCCGCTGACCCGCCTTGGAGAAGTCCTGCGTCGTCTGGTTCTGCGTGAAGATCGTCGAGTCGAAGCGGTCCTCGAGCGTGTCGTAGGTCAGCTTGTTGACGATCAGCGTCGCCTTCTGCTCGTTGACGATGCGTGCCGCCTCGGTGATGAACTGTTCCGGGTTGAGCCGGAACTTCTCAAAGGTCGCTGACGAGACCTGGCTCAGGATTGCCGCGACAGTCCGCCGCGTGAGGTGCGTCTTCTCGGTGATCTCGCCCAGCAGGTCGTACTTCACCTGCGACCTGGCGCTCAGCGTCTCGGTGTGGGTGCGCGTCTCCGACACCGCGAATCCCGTGCCTCGCTCCAGCGCATCCACATCGAGAGCGTCACGCTGTTGGCCCGTCTGCACGACGTACTGCAGGGACGCTACGTGCAGTTGCGCGTCGAGCGCATCGACGCACTTGTCGATCAGTTCGTTCGAGTCGAAGTGGACCTGGTACACGACGCGATGGTTGATGCGGTTCCAGAGTGCCTGGAACTCCTTCTTCTCGAAGTTCTCCCGGTTAAACGGGATCTCCTTCGGCTTTCGATCGTTCGCAGGCACAGGCATGTCGAGGTACAGCGCGTCGACGAGCGGCAGTAGGAAGTCGATCACCGGAGCGAGCACCTCGGGTGCCGGAGCGAGCTCTCCCGCCTCGCGCGCATCCTTGTATGCCTGCGTGACCGTGTCGTCGTCCCCGATGTAGTCGTGCTTGATCAGGTAGCGCATCAGCTGCTTCGCGAGGACTTCGTCGACCACGGTCTCGATGCCCGACTCGTCGCGATACGTGCGGCCCGTGAAGTACTCCTCGGTGGCCTTGCGCGGCCGCGCGGAGAGAGTGGCGATGATCTCGTTCTGCAGGCCGTCGACAAAGTCCTGGTACGACTCGTCGCATACGACCGTGAGCTCGTTGATGTCGTGCACGGTGGCCGGGTGATCCATCCGCTCGCCGTGCTGGTTCACCGCGAGGCGGAGTCCGCGACCGACCTCCTGGCGGCGTGACACGGCGTTGTCGCTCTTCTTCAGCATGCCCATCACGAAGACGTTGGGGTTGTCCCAGCCCTCGCGCAGGGCAGAGTGCGAGAACAGGAACCGCAGGGGCGTGGCCAGGTCGAGCAGCTTCTCCTTGTCCTTCAGGATCAGGTCGTAGTCGCTCGCCTCGGAGGCCTGCCCCTTCTCGTCGCCACGGCCGAGCGTCTTCGGATCGACCTGACGACCGGTCTTCTTGTCGATCGAGAAGTATCCGCCGTGCACGTCGCGGACGGCGTCACGGCGCAGGTACTCCTGGTACGCCGCAAAGGCCTCGTCGAGCTCGAGCTCGGCGAGCACCTCGGCGCGGATCAGCTCGTACTCCTCCTCGAAGATCCGCGCGTACTCACCGAGCGTGTCCTCGCGGTCGTAGTCGCGGTACTTCGCGACCTCGTCGATGAAGAAGAGCGAGAGAACCTTGATGCCCTGCGGGTGAAGCGCGCGCTCCTTCTCGAGGTGGGAGCGGATCACCTCGCGGATCTGGATGCGTCGCTTCTGCTCTTCGGTCACGTCGATCGTGGCCTCGCCGGCGTGGATGACGTCGTCCGTCGACAGCTCGATGATGTCGCGTACCGCGTCGACATCGGTGACCACGAGATCCTTGTACGCCTCGACGCCATTCGCCAGGTCGTGAAGCCGGCTTCCCTTGGTGACGCGCTTCATGAGGCGCCGGATGCCGGTGCCGGTCTGCACCTCCATCTCGATGCGCGCAGTGGGCGGAGCGCCCTTCTTTACCTCGATCGCGTCGAGGTAGATGTACGCGGTGGAGCCAGCGAGGCCGCGCACCGTGATGCCGCGCACGCCGATCTTCTTCACGAGCTTCGCGTTGTACGCGTCGACCGCGTCGAGCCGGTGCACCTTGTTGTACTCGTGGAACGGCTTGTGCGTCGCGGAGTAGCGCAGCACCATCAGCGGGCTGAACTTGGCGAGCGATTCGAGCGACGCGGATGCTTTCTTAGGCTTGCCCTTGCTGTCAAACTCCTCGCCGAAGCGCTGCGGCTCGTCGATGATGACGATCGGTCGGTTCGCGCTGATGACGTCGATCGGCCTGCGCGACTGGAAGTCGTCGAGCTCGTCGTAGATGCGGCGCTGATCCTTGCCGGTCGCATTGAAGGCCTGGATGTTGATGATCATGACCTGCACGCCGGCATCCGAGCTGAATCGCTCGAGCTCGTGCAGCTGAGACGAGTTGTAGATGAACGCGCGCGGCTTGGTCTTGTACTCCACCATGAAGTGCTCGGCCGTGACGTCGAACGTCTTCTTGACGCCCTCGCGGATTGCGATGGATGGCACGACGACGACGAACTTCGACCAGCCGTAGCGGCGCTGCATCTCCATCATCGTCTTGATGTAGACGTAGGTCTTGCCCGTTCCCGTCTCCATCTCGACCGTGAGGTTCGGCACGCCAGGAGCTGCCTTGCTCGTCGCAAGTTCGGTAGACGGATTCAGGCCCTTGGCGGCCTGCATCGCGCGGATGTTCGAGAGCAGCTGGCTCGCGGGCAGCGCCATGGGGGCATTGCGCAGACCCGGGCTGAGCTCGATGGTCGTCTGGCCGTCCTTCGCGCGACCAGGGTCGATGCGGTACGCGACGCCGGTGTCCTTGGGCTGCCCGGCGAAGACATCGACGACCGCGTTGACGGCCTCGGTCTGATAGTCCTGCGTCTTGAACTGAAGCTTCATGCGACCCTCGCTCAGATGGCCTTGACGGAGGTGTCAGGCGAGACCTCGGCGAAGACCTGCTCGGCGTTGATGCGCTCGGCATCGGTCGCGAACGCGTTATCGCGGAACACCGCCCGCACCGGCTGCCACTCGGCAATCGCCCGCACGACCGCCGGCGTCACACTCTCGTCAAAGCACGCAATCAGGCCGCCGTCATCGACGACGAGCACCTCGCGCCCATCGATCTGCTCGCGTCGGATCGACAGCGTCAGCTCGAGACCCCAGTCGAGCAGCACCTGGAAGAGCAGGTCCTCCCCCGTGCGGTCGGGTTTGATGCTCGACGTGCGCGCGCCGAGGTCGAGCTGGTTCGTCTCGTCGGGTGTGCGGAGGACATCGGCCATGTTCGTGGTGTCGACGCGGAGGGCGCGGAAGCCGACGTCGAGGTCCGATGGAGTGAGATTCCTTTCCTCCATTATCTTCCGACCCGCCCGTCGAATGCGCTCGCGCGATATCGCGGGAATGCTCGGCAGCCCAAACTTCTCTGCCACCGACCCAAGCGGCGTCGCCTCGGGAATCTGCACGAGGACAAACGAGCGGGATCCCCCATCAGAGGAATTCAGCTCCATCACGGCATGTGCAGTCGTTGCGGATCCAGCGAAGAAGTCCAACACGAGCGCGTCTTTGACGCCCAGCGTTGCATAATTCAGGAGGCGCCGCAGTAGGGCCGTGGGCTTGGGGTAATCAAACACACCCTTCTTCTCGAAAAGTTTGGCCACCTCCTCACTCCCAGCCTTGGTAGTCCCCGCGTCGAGAAGGATCGAACTAGGCGTTCGCGTATCCCCGCGGGCGATGCGCTCATCCAGGAAGAGTTTCCTTTTGGGCGCCGAGTCACCCCTCAGTCCGAACTTGATTCGGCCATCTTCGAGGAGCGCCTGCATTGCATGCCGATTGATCGCCCAAGACCTGCCTTGCGGTGGCCAATATCCTTGCCCAGTTTCGGGGTTCACGACTTCGTAAAGCGTGTCGCCCCCAGGCTTGTTCGCGTCGAGAGGAACGAGCTTCCATGGCCCTCGAGGATCGTTGTCGCTGTTCGAGTACTCTTCGGAACGTAGCGCTTCCCCCCAAAACCTCAGCTGATCCCGGTCACGTGAGTACACGAGAACGTGGTTGTGGTTTGGGGAGATCTCGAGATCATCCGAGATCGATGTTCGCGCCTGCCATACGATATTCGCAACAAAATTCTTCTCGCCGAACACCTCGTCCAGCACCCGGCGAAGATTTGCGACTTCCGTATCGCCGATTGTGACAAACAGTACGCCGCTGGGGTGGAGTAGATTTCGAGATAGCTTCAGTCTTGGATAGATCATGCTGAGCCAGTTGGAGTGGACACGTCCCGACGAATCCGTGTTCGCAACGAAACGAGCCCCGTCGGTGCTCACCTGTCCGGATCGTTCAAGATATTGGCCCGCGTTCTCTCCAAAGTCATCTGCGTAGATGAAGTCATTGCCCGTGTTGTACGGGGGATCGATGAAGATCGCCTGGACCTTGCCGAGGTACGGTTCCTGGAGAAGCTTGAGCGCGTCAAGGTTGTCACCTTCGATGAACAGGTTCTTCGTGGTGTCGAAGTCGACCGACTCCTCGGCCACAGGACGGAGAGTCTTCGCGATAGGAGCGTTCGCTGCGAAGGCGGCAGCGCGCTTCCCCGGCCAGTCGAGCTGGTAGCGCTCCTGGGGGCCTTCGACGATGTGGTCCGAGAGTTCTTGGCGCAGGGCGTCGAAGTCGATCGCGCGCTTCACTGTGCCGTCGGCGTCAAGGGTCTCGGTGACGACGTTCGGGAACAGCTCGGCGAGCTTATCGATGTTCGCCTGAGTCAGGTCGGGCGACGTCATGCGCAGTTTCTCCACGGGTACTACCTTTGTGCTTCGAGCTCGGCCCGCAACGCGGCGAGCGCGCGGCGGAGTTCGAGCTTGCGGTTGAGTTGGGGTTCATTGCGGAGCCGGCGCTCAGCGGCCGCCACCTGCCGTTCGAGTTGGGTGACGCGCTTCAGCCGCGCGGCCAGGTCCGCGGGGCTCTCGGCCGCGCGACCGGCGATGGGAAGCAGGGGCTCGATGATCGCCGCGTGCAGTGCCGACAGCGTGATCGCGGCTGGCAGCGGCGTGCGTTCACGATCCGAGGGCATCCAGCCGGTCGAGTGGAACGCCGCTGTCTTCTGCACCGATGCAGCCATCCGGGTCTCTTTGTCGCCGCGCGCGATCTCGAACACGATCGGTGTGAGCACCGCCTTGTCGATCGCGGCGAGCACGGCAGGCGACACATCGTCGCCCTTGGCCACGACGCGAAAGATCTGCACCTCGGGCATCTGCCCGTCGCCGGCAAGGTTCACGGTCGACTCCGCGAGCTTGTACGCCCACTCGACGCTCGCCACCTCGTCGACGAAGCGCTCGCGCACCGCCGCGGTCACGGATCCGTGCGCATAGAGCTTCTCCTTCGGCACGCGACGCCCGAAGGCGGCCGCCGCGGGCCAGGCGTACAGCACGTCAGTCATCGCGCCTCGCGATCGACCACGGCGATGAAGGCGAGCAGCTCGAAGTCGTCGAGCCCGGCGATGTCCTGCGTGAGCGCGGTGGTGGCTCCAGGCGTGAAGAGGCTGTCGATGTCGCGCTCGTCCGTGACCTCGATCATCGAGCGGATCGCATCGGTCAGCAGGCCGGAGTACCGCACCATGTCGGCGCCATCGCGCGTCGCTTCGTTGAACACCGCCACGACGTCGGCCACGGGGTCGTCCACGCCACGGCAACCTGCCCGCAGCAGGTCGAGCAGGCGCTTCGCCTCGGTATGGTCCGCGACGACCTGGCCTTGGTCGTCGAGATAGACGAGGTAGTGCGGGTGTAGGCGGTTGCCCCGGTTGACATCGTCCGGCGCGTTCACATTGCGCAACGCGAAGATCGCGCCCGGCACAAGCCCCTTGGCGGGGTCAGCAGGGATCACAGCGTGCAGGCCCTTCGGGCTCCGCGCCAAGTCGCCGTGCTCCTTGATGTACCCGAGCAGATCCATGCGGAAGTCGTTGAGGCCGAGGTCGGTGATCGAAACGCCGGCGCGCACGTCCTCGAGGTCGATGACGTCGTCCTGCAGCCGCCGCAGCTGCTCACGCCGGTACGCCGCTTCGGCCCCGCCGGGGTCGAGCACGTTGTCGTCGCCGGTACCGGCGATGTTGGCGATGGTCATCCGGCCCTCGACGCGCTCCTTCAGATTGATGTACGCGTCAAGCGAGATGTCCGGCCAGAAGTTGACCAGCTGGATGACCTCGTTCGTGGATCCGATCCGGTCCACACGCCCGAAGCGCTGGATGATCCGAACCGGGTTCCAGTGGATGTCGTAGTTGATCAAAAAGTCGCAGTCCTGCAGGTTCTGACCCTCGCTGATCACGTCCGTGCCGATCAGCACGTCGATTTCTCGCGTCTCGCTCGGCATCGTCAGGTCGCGACTCTTCGAGCGCGGCGAGAAGAGCGTCATCGCCTCCTGCGCTCCGAAACCGGTGCCGAGCGTCGTGCGCACACCGTGACTGCCACCCGTGATGACGGCGGTCTCGAGGCCGTGTCGCGCGAGCACGGGAGCGAGTTCGCGGTACAGGTACTCGGCGGTGTCGGCAAAAGCTGAGAAGACCAGAACCTTGCGGTTCGGGCTGCCGTCCGGCTGGGTGTTGAGCGGGTTCGCGACCTTCTCCTCGATCGTCGCGAGCAGCCGGCGCAGCTTTAGGTCGCGGTCGGGGACGACACGGTTCGCTTCGTCGAGCAATCCGCGCAGCACCTCGCAATCGACCGCGAGGTCGCGGCGCCACGACTCGGTGTCGATGTCGCGCAGCGCGATCCTCACGCCGCCGCCAACGAGGAACGCGCTCAGCTCGGCGTCGTCCTGATCGTCCGTGTCGAGATCGAGCCCGGCATCCCCGACGCCCTCCACAGTTTCGCCACGCTCGATCTGGGCGAGCGTCGCACCGGTGATCTGGTCGATCCGACCGAGCGTGAGCCGGAACGCCTCGACCGAGCTCTCGAGGCGCTTAAGCAGGTTCACGGTCATGAGCTTGCGGATGCCCTCTTGACGCCCTTTCAGCCCCGCGCCCCCGACGAACTTGTCGACGTCCTCGTAGATCGCTCGACGGCTCGCATGGACGTAGTCGAGGGGTCGATAGACGGCAAGGGTGAGTTGCTGCAGGCGCTCGAAGATCTCGTCGAACTTCGGGACGTCGGCGATATCCGTCAGCGGTTCCCGAATCGCTTTGGGAGGCAGACGCTTCGGGAAGGCGCCGATGTCGGTCATGTCGTAGAACGCCTGGATGTGCTTGCGCGACCGGGCGATCGTCACGGCGTCGAGCAGCTCGAAGAAGTCGAAGTCGAGCATCTGCAGGATGCGATCCGTCGTGCGCTCGGCCGGAGCGAGCTTCGACCAGTCGTTGAACGCGCGCTGCGCCTCGCGGAAGACGTTCTCGACCGTGGTCGACAACGTCAGCTGCTTCGCGAGCTCGTCGCTCTCGCCCTCGTAAGCGAGCTGCAATTGGTTCTTGAGATCGTTGAAGCGGTTGTTGACGGGCGTCGCCGACAGCATCAGTACCTTGGTCTTCACGCCCTCGCGGATCACCTGTCGCATCAGACGCTGGTAGCGGCTCTCTCGTTCCTCGGCGTAGTCCGCGTTGCGGAAGTTGTGCGACTCGTCGATCACGACGAGATCGAAGTTGCCCCAGTTGAGCCGGGCGAGATCCTTGCCGAGCGACTCGCCCTTCGTGCGCGAGAGATCCGTGTGCGCCAGCACGGTGTATCCGAAGCGGTCCTCGTGGAAGAGGTTCGTCGTATACGGAGAGTTGTAGTTCGTCCAGTTCTCGGCGAGCTTCTTCGGCGCGAGCACCAGCACACTCTTGTTGCGGAGCTCGTAGTATTTGATCACCGCGAGAGCCGTGAATGTCTTCCCGAGGCCCACGCTGTCGGCGAGGATGCAGCCGTTGTACGTCTCGAGCTTGTTGATGATGCCCGTCGCGGCGTCCCGCTGGAAGTTGTACAGGCTCTGCCAGATCTTCGTGTCCTGATAGCCCGTGCGATCGTTCGGCAGCACGTCCTCGCTGATGTCGTCGAGGAACTCGGAGAACAGGTTGTAGAGGATCAGGAAGTAGATGCGGGCGGGGCTGTTCTCGGCGTAGACGCTCGCGATGTGCGCATGCACCGCCTCGGTGACGTCGACGAGCTGATCTGGGTTGTTCCAGATCTGGTCGAACAGCGTCAGGAAATGACGTGTCTCGTCCGTACCCTCGAATTTCGCGACAGTGTTCGACACCGCATCACCGCGCTCGTAACCGAGATCCGCCGTGGTGAAGCCCTGCAGCTGGAAGTAGGCGGCGTCGTCGTCGACCACCGCCATCCCCTGCATCGGTGCACCCGTCGCGTTGGAGCGGAACCTGACCTTGCGCCTGACCCACTCGGCGCACTCGCGCGCGATCGCCCGCTGCGTGAGCTTGTTGCGGAGCCGGATCTCGAACGCGGATCCGTACAGGCTGGACTCGGCGTGCGGGATGAAGAACTCGCGCCGCTCACGAGGCGTTCGGTCGGTCGCCCTTTCGGCCACGAACGACGGCGAAGTGAAGACGAACTCGAGTTCTTCGATGCTCTCCAACTGCTCGCGCAACGCCTCGAAGGCGAAGATCGAAAACGCCGACGCCGCGATGCGCACCTTCGTGCCGGGAGTGATCGTCGTCTTCAGGTCGTCGCCGAGGAGCGTGCCCACATTGTCGATGATGCGCAAAGTCAGGCCCCCGCCTCGGTGCCGCCGTTGCGGCGCACCCACTCGTCCACTTCGCTGACCTGGAACTTCCAGAGACGGCCGACCTTATGTGCCGGCATGCCCTTGTCGGCGATCCAGGCGTAGACGGTGTCCTTCGTCACGCCGAGATGCTCGGCGATGTCATCGGCGGACAGCCAAGGCTCGGACATGCGGTCTCCAGGCGGGGGAAGCCGGGTTTTTCCGGATGTCGCCGATCCTATCCAGAGACTGTCGAGGCGCGGGGAGGAGCGTCACAGACCGATCCCGAATGTGTGGGATGGTCGTTGACCAGTTCGCCCTCTCGAGGGGTGACCGGTGACACCGAGACCCGCCTCTTTAGTCGGATCGGATCTCGGTGCACAGGGCTCAGCCGAGCTCCAAGTCGATGCGCGGCTTGCGCGTCGAGGCCTGCCCGCTCAACGTCGCACCGAGGTCCCGGCGGTGCTCAGCGTATGTCTTGCCGAAACGGGACTTCGGATCGAGGTTGAAGGCGTCGGCGATGCCATGGTTCTTCAGCGCCCACTCCTGCAGGTGCGCGGCCGCCTTCGGATTCGCCTGGCGGTACCGGAAGTGGAGCATCGGTGCGGCGTCTTTGACCGCCTTGGCGATCGCCTCGGGGGTGACCAACGCATCGATGGCGGCCTTGGCTCCGTCGAGCAGTTCGGCGGCTTCGCGCTCCGCGTCGTGGAGCATGCGGCGGGACGTTTCCCGGGTCTGCTGCAGCAGTGCGTTTGCCTCAGCGCGGGTCGCCTCGGCCTCAGCGAGTGCCTTGTCCCGGGTGGCCGCGGCCTGCTGTTCCGCGGCCTCCTTCTTCGCGGCCGATTCCTGCTCGGCGCGCGCTTCGATCGCCGCTGCGCGCCTGCGCGCCTTGGGCTCGATCTCATCGAGTTCGTCCGCACGCCGCGCGTTCTCAGCGGCCTTATGGTCGTTCTCGGCGGACAGGTGCTGGGCGGCGGCGAGTTCCGCTCGGGCGGACGCGGCCAGGTCCTGTGCCGCCGTGTACTCGGACTTCGGAAGCGTCCTCCCGTGACGGGCACCGGGCTCGGTTTCGACGGGCCATCCGCGCGCGATCATGTGCTCCCGCAGCGCTGCCTGGTAGTCGCGCAACTTCTGTGGACCGGTGGTCATCTTGCCGTTGTCGCCGAGCACGGAACGATGCGCTCCGAACGCCTGAGAGTGCATGGTGCGCAGTGCGTCGGGCGACGAGTCGGGGGCGTCCGGATCAGGACCGAACGGGTCGGCCATGATCTGGCAGTGCGGCTGCGTCTCGTCGTGGTTGGTGACCCAGCCGTGGATCGCGGCGTGTCCGCCCGGGATCACCTTCTCGGCGAGGAAGGAGATCGCGTCCTCGAAGTACCGCGACGCCTCGTCGAGGTCGCGGGCCTCCCACCGGGAACGCGACATGGATTGGCCGGTCAGCGGGTCGATGCGCTCGTTGCCGTCCGCGTCGAGACGCGGATAGTAGTCGGGCACCTCGACGCACAGCGTGCGGGGGAGGTGGACGACGAACAGGTTCGTGATCTTCTGCACGGCCGTGATCTTTCGGCGCACGCGGGCGACCCGCTCGTCGCCGTAGTCGAGAACGTCGGCGATGCGCATCGTCTCGCGGAACCCGCCGGCGCCGTCGTTGACGAAGGCCTCGTTCAGCGGAGCGTCCTCGACGACGATGTTTGCGTTTCGGGCGGCCTCGCGGGCGAGGTCCTTCTTGTTGAGGTGCCGCATCGACTCATGCAGCAGCCGCGACCGGTCGCCGCGGTTGCCGCCCTCGCGCGGCGGGACGTGCATCAGATGGAAAGCGGCGTGGCCGCTCGGAGATGTCATGAGTAGTGGTCTTCGCTTTCAGCTCAGGTGTTCTTGTTCTCCGCTGTGCCGACGCGGCGCAGCGGAGCGCGGGAGTCGTGCGGAGCCTCTGCTTCGCCCTCCACATGTCTCCCGCGGTGGCGTCGCGCGGCGGTCGGAGCCTCGGGCTTCGCCTCTCCGCCCGCCGCCCGACGCGACAACTTCTCTCGCCACGGGATCCCTCCAGATCTGGGACCCTGCACCCTGATCTGGAGCCTCCGCTCCCGTGGCGACAGGAGTTGTCTTAGCCCCGTAAAGACAGCCCGCTCGCGTTGCTAGTGGCTGTCCGGGGCCCTGCCGGGAGCACGCCCGCTGCGCGGGCGAGCAGCACCTGCAGAGACCGTCCACTGGACGCTCCCCTCCGGGGCTGCGGAGGGCGGGCGGGCCGACGCTCCACTGGAGCCTCGACCCGTCCACCCGGTGCAGCGACGACCGCCTACTGCGACGTGCCGAGTGGACGCAGGAACACCGCGTCGGAGCCGGACGGATCCGGTGCGGTCCTGTCGGACGATCCAGGCGCCTGGATCGGCGCGGCGGGCGACGGATGTGTCATGACAGATCCCGACGACACCTCGACCGGGAACGGGCCGAAGCCGTCCGGCTCATCCGCCGCATCCGCGGTCGGCTCGCCGCGGTCGCCCTCGGCGAGCTTCTTGCGGATCGCGCCGACGTTCTTGTCCGTCCCGAGGAAGCCGTGGACCTTGGCGATCAGGTCGAGCGTGTCCGCGCCTACCGCCTCGGTAAGCCACAGGCCGAGCTCCTGGCGAGCAGACAGCAGCTCCTCCTTCTGGCGGCGCTGCTCGGCACGGATCTGGGCCTTGATGCGGCGATCGATTTCGCGGCGCTCGTTCTTGAGCTCGTCAATCGACTTGGTCACCTGGCCACCGCCTCGACGGGGCTCGGCTCCGATAGACGTGCGCATCCTTCGTCCTTCCTGGAAGACAGACCTTCCGCTTCCGGGATGGACTATCGCGACGCGCCCATCACTCGGTAACCACGCGTAAAAGGCGTGAAGAGGCGCCGTTCGGACGTGTCCTCCGGCTGCCCGGCGGAGCCAGATCAGGGGTCGGCAGAGCCGACCCGAGGAATGGGTGGAGACCAGGGCACGCGACCGCGTGCCGGGCTTCCGCGTCGTGAGCGACGCGAACTGTTCTGCGCGCACCGCGCGCCTTCACCTACCGCTGCTTCCTCAGGAGGAACGACCTATGACTGCGATGCCTTTCGATCACGCTGATGCCGACGATGTTCTGCTGCTCGAGGACTTCTGGAGTGACGACCTGTTCAAGCTGCTCAAGCAGAACCGCGGGTGGTCCGAGGAGTACCTCGACGAGATCAACGACCCCACACACGAGGAGCTCCAAAACGTCGAGCAGATGCTCGAGGAACTGCGACGCATCCAGAAGGCCCGCAAGCAGATCATCGTCGTCCCCGACTTCGACATGGACGGCATCACGTCCGGCGTGATCGCCTACGCCGGACTGAACGAGCTCGGCTTCGACGCGCACCTGTACGTGCCCGATTACCGACGCGGACACGACATCACGCCGGAGACCGTCCAGGACATCCGCGCGCAGTTCCCGACCGCCGCGGCGATCATCACGACCGACGCCGGAATCAACAGCCGAGAAGGAATCGCCGAAGCGCGCCGACTTGGACTGCGCACTCTGATCACCGATCACCACGTCGAGCTCGCTCCGGGTTGCAACGCCGACGCCGCCGTGAACCCCGCCCGCATCGGGGAGACGTATATGCACCCGGGGATCTGCGGTGCGCACGTGATCCACCAGGTGCTCACCGCCTACGCGGGACGCTTCGCACAGGACAAAGTCACGGCCATCGGGCTGCTGCGCCTGTTCGCCGGGATCGGCACCGTCTCCGACGTCATGCCGCTGCTGTACGAGAACAGGCGGATGGTGCGCGACTCGCTCTCGATCGCTCGTCTGCTCTACGTCTCCATCCCGCCGGACGATGTCCGCGAGTACAACGTGGAGGACTCGATCCTGATGATCCTGCTGCGCAACCACGACCACCATCCGGCGTTCGTCGGCGCCTTCGAGGGCTTCGCACTTCTGATGAAGGCGTTCAGGGAACACCGACGTCCGATGCTCGACGCGAACGGCAACGCCGTGCTCGACTGGCGTGGCCAGCCCCGACTCGTGTCCGGAAAGCTCCTCACCAACTCCGAGCTGAACGAGGACTTCTACGGCTACTCGCTCGCGCCGGCCTTCAACGCTGTCCGTCGCATCGAAGGGGACATGCACGATGCATTCGGGGTATTCATGGCCGCCACTGCGGAGGAGAAGTACACGCACGCGACGCGGATCCTCGACGGCAACGAGCGGCGCAAGGAACTGTCGGCGTTCTACCTACACCAGCTCTGGACGGAGGTGGAGAGGGGGGACCCGTCGCGGCAGCTGCTGCACCACACCGGCCTGTACTACACGGACGCGCCGGGGGGGATGCTGGGGCTGATGGCCGCGGCCGTCATGGCCCGGACCGGCCGGCCCACGATCGTCGCCCGTCGCCCCGAACGGCCGGACTCACCGATCTCCGGGTCCGCGCGCTCGCCGGAATGGTTCCCGATCATCAGCACGCTGACACCTCTCGGCCACACGGCCGTCGGGCACGAGCACGCGTGCGGGATCCACGCACCGAACACGGTTGAGATGGTCCGGCTGGCGTTCGACATGCACCACGAAGCGAAGGCGCTCAACGCGAGGGCTGTGGCATCGGGTGTGCTCGAGCGAGCCGGAGCGGCGGATCTGATCCTCGGGCCGTCGCCGGACGCGCACGCCGGCCTGGTCAGCGTCGACGCGATCAAGGACCTGGCCGACGACATCCGCACGCTCGCACCGTTCGGGCACGGATTCGAGCGGCCTGTGATCGAGTTGGTCGTCGATCTCGCCCAGTGTGGGATCTCGACGCTTGGCGCGTCCGATCAGCACCTCCGGCTGATCCTGCCGATCGGACTGCGGGTGCTGTGGTGGAACGCCGCGAGCCACCTGCTCGTGCTGCGCCAGATCGCCCAGAGTGCGGTCCCCGGCGGCAGCCTGCTCCGGCTGCGCGTCACGCTCGGGGTGAACAGGTTCCGGGGCGAGCAGAACGTGCAGGCGGTCGTCGACCGGGTCATCGGCGGTGAGCACGCCGACATCTGACGCGCGGGTGACCGCCGGTACGTCGGGTGCCCAACTCGGGAGGGAACAGCGCACATCGGGTCCGCGATGAACGCGGTCCGCGTGCGCCGTTCCCTCCCACACGAATCGCGTGCGCTCGACATGAAGCTGCGCGCGGCCACCGACTGGCGCTCTGCGGAGCGCGGGAAGCGAGCGATCCATGGATCCGGTGACCAATCAGAGCGGTCGTCCGCTGTTCGAGCATCACTGCACGATCTGCGGCCACCGCGGAGACCTCCTTCCCGAGGACGCGGGATACGAACCGGGGTGGGATGCGCCGCCCCGGATCGGGATCTGGGGACTCCTCACGCCGCGGACCTGCCCCGGCTGCGGAACCCGCGGCACCCTCACCTTGGCGCTCGTCGCCGAGGAAGGACCCCGCGGCTACCGATGGCAGATCATCCGCAAGCCGAGGCCTCGAACGTGATCCACATGTACCCGCTGACTGCGCTCGTGAGGGATGCGGTGTGGCCGTGGATCTCGGACTGGATGCAGTCCCCGGGTTTCGGCGGCTTTACCGCCCTCGTCGCGGGCGTTCCTGGCTCGGCGTCGTGGTCGACGACAGGCGCTATGCCGAGCAGTCCGTGCGCTGGCCGAATGTGTCAGGGGTGCTGAGTAGTGTGGTGATCACGCACTGAGTCATCCAAAGGTGCGAGGCCTTCCGGCCGACGAGTGGGTACGCCAAGCAACTGGTAACGGGTTCGGCTAACACGGTCCTCTCGAGAGTTTCGACTTTCGAGGACCAGCTATGCCCTTTCCCGATCCGGCCAGCGCTCCGCTGCTCAGCTCTCTGATCCCTCCCGCGACCCTCGCGGCGTCGCTCGACACGACCGAGCGCACGCTCGCCGAGTGGCGCATCACCGGCCGCGGGCCGAAGTACATCCGCGCGGGCCGCCGCGTCTTCTACCGCCCTGAAGCGGTAGACGAGTGGCTGCTCAGCCAGGAGCACACGCGCACCTCCGAGGAGCGCTCGTGAGCCGCGCCCTCAACCACCTGATCCACAACTGAATAGAGGAACGACCATGGGCAGCGCCTACTCGTACAAGACCACGACGGGCCTCCGCTGGGAGGCCCGCTACCGCCGCCCCGACGGCAAGCAGACCAGCAAGAAGGGCTTCAAGCGCAAGCGCGACGCACTCGACTACATCACCGAAGTTGAGTCGTCGAAGAACAAGGGCACCTACATCTCCGAGAGCGAAGGGCAGGTGACCGTCGGCTCGCTCGGCGAGGACTGGATCATCGCCCACAGCGTTACGATCAAGCCCTCGACCGCTCACAGCGAGGAGAGCGCCTGGAGGGTGCACGTCGAGCCGAAGTGGGGCTCGCGCAAGATCGGCACGATCCGGCACACCGAGGTGACCCGGTGGGTCGCCGAGCTGAGCAAGACCCGCTCGGCGACGACTGTGAAGCGTGCGCATGGGCTGCTCGCGGCGATCCTGGACTCCGCCGTGCGTGACCGCCGGATCGCCTTCAACCCGGCCCGCGAGGTGAAGACACCGCGCAAGAGGAAAAAGGCGAAGCCCTACCTCAACCACGAGCAGGTCGAGCGGCTCGCAGACGCGTCGAAGTATCCGGACTTCGTGAGATTCCTGGCCTACACGGGGCTGCGCTGGGGTGAAGCGACCGGCCTGAAGGTCGTGCATGTCGACCGCAAGCGGCGCCGACTGTGGGTCGAGGAGAACGCCGTCAAGGTGAACGGCCACGTCCAGGTTGGCAGCCCGAAGCCTCACGAGAACCGCTCCGTTCCGTACCCTGCCTTCCTGGACGCCGCGCTCGCTCGTGCATGCAAGGGCAAGACAGCGGACGATCTGCTGTGGCCGGCCGAGCTTGGTGGCTATCTCTCTCAGGGCAACGCGGTGTCGGGCTGGTTCGCCAGTGCCGTCAAGCGGGTGCGGCGTGAGGAGGTCGAGGCCAACGCGGCCGCTGAGGAGCGCGGCGAGGACGCGTCGCCGGTGATGCCGCGCGTCACCCCGCATGACCTCCGGCATACCGCCGCGTCGCTCGCGGTCAGTGCCGGCGCCAATGTGAAGGCCGTGCAGCGCATGCTCGGCCACGCCTCGGCGAGCATGACCCTCGACGTCTACACGGACCTGTTCGAGGACGACCTCAACGAGGTTGCCGAGGCGCTCGACAGGACGCGGGCGGCCGCCCTGGGGAAGAAGTGATCGGTCCTGAGGCCGGTTCGCGCTCCGGCGAGGCTCGCATTGAGCAGTTCTATGGCCTCCGCCGAGCACCGCCGCGCTGCGTCGGCGCGAAACGCCGCACAGCGCTCTCAGCCAAAGTCAGATTCTGTATCCACCGGAAGGAAAGCAATGCGTCTGCCAGGAATGGAACCCTTCAATCCCAACGTCCCCATCCGCCTGGTGCCTGACGGCGACACCTGGGTCGCCCAGTCGGTTGCTTGCAGTCGATTCGGATCAGGCTCAACACCTGCGGAGGCTCTCGCCGACCTCGCGGCGTCGGAAGGGCTCAACGAAGGCGTTCTCGCTCACATCGAGCGCATGCGCGAGGCTCACATCCGTGACGATGCGATTCTCGAGGAGATCTACCGCGCGAAGCGGGACCACCAGCGGCGCAAGGCCGCCGAGCGCAGGATCCCCAACATCACCCCGCTCAGGAGAACACGCTGAGCGGCGAGAGATCAGATCCACGACGAGTGGGAACCCGCTCCTCGTGAAACTCGGCGCCGTCGGTCTACATGGCCGACGGCGCCGATGGTGTGAAGGGGGGAGGTGCGTGGCGGATGGGCTCAGTCCTCGAGAGCGGCGTCGAGCTCCGTGCCGTCATACTCGTCTTCTTCCGCCTTGATTGGCTGCGTCTCGCCGATCGCCGAGGACAGCTTGCGACGGATCCGATCGGCGAGCGCCGCCCGACGCGCTTCGAAGAAGTCGGCGAACTCGTGGGCATCGCGCGGGAGGGCGGTCAGTTCGTTGAGCGTGAGGTAGCTGCGCATCGCGTCCGAGGTCGCATACGCCTTCGCGGCCCACTCGTGCGGCGCGGTCGCTGACTTGTCGATGTTCTCGGGACCTGGAAGGAGTTGCAGGTTCGCCAGGCGATCCCGTAGGCGCGCGAGCTCGTCGATGTCGTCTCGCGTGAATCCCTGTGTCCGGAGCCGCTTCGGGTCGAGGAGGGCCTGGGGGAATACGTGATCGACGTGGAACTGATTCCGCGTGTCGACGTGGTCGAAGAGCATCGCCAGAACGGCGAAGGTGCGTGCGCCGCCGTACGACAACTCCAGGACGTCGTCGATGAGCTCGTCCGTCACCGCCAGCGACTTTCCACGCAGCGCCATGGTCCGCTCGAGCTCGACCATGGGGAACGCCGTGCCGCCGTGCGTGTCGATCACCGTGCGAAGGTCGCGCAGAAGGGTGTCCAACCCCGATCCCCAGACGCCGCGGACGATCAGCGAACGCAACACCCATGATCGCAGCAACGCACGATCCGGGGCGTGGACGACCGCGGTGCGGTACGAGTCATCCACCCCGCGGGAGTGGAGGTAGTAGGCGACCGGGATGATCACACTCTTCGCGGAAAGGGTCGCGTCGGACAATCCGAAGTCGCTCAGCAGGGCGACGGCGAGCTTCAGGGAGTCTCCGATGCTGTCCCACTCCCGATCGAGCGTGGCCATGTTCTCGGAGTTGAAGTTCTTCACCTTGAACGCGATGTCGTTGATGCCGGCGAGCATGAGCCCGGCCTTGAGGACGACGTCCTGGCTGAAGCTGAACCCGGCTCCGGTCTGGTTGAGAGCATCGACGAGACCGTGGATCGCGTCACGCGCGTCGCGCTCCTTCCACTGCGCTGTCGCGATCGACAGCAGCAGGTCACTGTAGGAGAGGACCGTCCCGCCGGAGTTCACTCGGATGAAGATGTCGAGAACGCGTTCCACGTCCTGATCGCTCTCCTCGTACATGTGCAGACTCTGGTTCGAGTGCACCTCGTGGTGCAGCTGCCCCAGCACGTCGATCGCGAAGTCGTTGTTGCCCAGCTCTGCCTGCGCGAGGTCGCGCATGAGCTGAATTGCGCTCGGCGCCTCGAAGACTTTGGTCACCGGGAACCAGTGGTACGCGCGATCCTCGGCGGAGTCGCGTACCTGTTCGTCGGTGAGCAGGCGGAAGTCGTACCGGAGGCCCGCGTCGTTCGGGGCGGCCTCGCTCAGGACGTTCAGGTACAGGCGCCGCGTCGGGTAGCCGCGCGCAGAGTTGTAGCGCGCGTACTTCTCACGCACGGCGTACGAGCCTCGGAGACCGATGTTCAGCGAGGTCAGCCGCTGCTGGCCGTCCAACACGGCGATCACCTGCCGGCTGATCAGGTCGAGGTCAGGATTGTGCCGCTTGTCGAACTGCGAGTAGTCCTTCAGGAACCCGTAGAACTTGAACCGCTCGACCGTCTCCGGATCGATTCGCCAGGCGAGGAAGCTGCCGATCGGATATCCCCGCAGGATCGAGTCGAAGAGCCTGACGACCTGCGACGGCTTCCACACGTACTCGCGTTGGATCGCGGGGAGGACCAGCTCGTTCGCTTGAATCCCGCGTAGCGTTTCGGCGATCGTCTTCGGAGGCAGGTGACCCATGGCACCTGACGTTACAGGGCGCGCTGCTCGGAGCAGGAGCAATCCCTGAATGGGCATACAGCAGCAAGAGCCCTCCATGGGCCCGCCGATTGTCCTCGCCCGGCGCTACGGTCTGAGTAGCAGCAACCAGCGGCGCAGACGCCCTTGCGGAGAGGACAATTGTGAGCAACGAGATCGAGCTCGTCAGCGACGGCGACGGGCTGTCCGTCATCGGAGCACCGGCCGACGTCGAGCGCTTCATGCTCTCCGCTGGCCTCGACAAGGTGCCGTCGCGGGACCTCGATCTGCAGCGACTGCGGTCGTTCTCGGGCACGGGCGGTGCGGCGCTGGGCGTAGCCGCCGACATCGCGCAGAACTCAGGGCGGTGGGTGAAACTCACCGAAGAGTCGGCGAAGGCCGTGAAGGACTTCGGGCTCATGGCCGTGAAGGACGGCCCCGCGAACGTACGTCACGCGATGATCGGGAAGCCGGGAGACATTCAGCAGTGGTTGAAGATCGAGCAGACCGCGACGACCCTACTCGGTGGTCCCTTTGCCCTTGCGGCTCTCGGCACGATGATGCAGCAACGTGCGATGCAGGAGCAGATGGATGCCATCGTCGAGTACCTGAAGGAGATCGACGAGAAGCTCGATGACATCCTGCGCGCGCAGAAGGACGCTGTTCTCGCCGACATGATCGGCGTCGATCTCGTCATCGAGGAAGCGCTCACGGTTCGCGATCAAGTAGGACGCGTCTCGGAGATCACATGGTCGAAGGTGCAGGCGACCGGCCTGACGATCGCACGCACCCAGGCGTACGCGATCCGCCAACTCGACGCCATCGCGGACAAGCTCGAGAAGAAGGCCGACCTCGGCGACATCGCAAAGGCGACGAAGGAAGCCGAGCCTCGGGTGCGCGAGTGGCTCGCCGTCATCGCCCGCACGTTCCAGCTGCAGGACGGCATCTCTGTCCTCGAGCTCGATCGTGTTCTCGACGCTTCTCCGGAGGACCTGGATAGCCACCGCCTCGGTCTTCGTACCTCT
Organism: Microbacterium paludicola; assembly: GCF_039529675.1. NCBI lineage: Bacteria > Bacillati > Actinomycetota > Actinomycetes > Micrococcales > Microbacteriaceae > Microbacterium > Microbacterium paludicola. Next base: position 3,365 of record NZ_BAAANG010000014.1, on the reverse strand, counting down.
CGGCAGAACCGGCTCGACCTCATCGGCCGCAGCACGGCGCGACTCCTGACGCAGATGGACGCGACCGTTCAGCGCGCCAATGCGAAGGTCCTGCTCAATCCGTTCGACGCGCCTGCCGCAGTGAAATCAAGCAACCAGGTCGCCACTGGCGTCCTGGACTTCCGCGGACGCCTCGGCATCGAGTCGGGCCACGAGGCCAAAGACGCGAAGCGATGGAGTCAGGCCTTTGTCGAGGCTGGCGAGAAGGTGCGGGTCTCGGCAACCGAGGGCGCCGCCGCCGCTGCCCGCTTCAGCACGTCGACTGTCGACCGTGCCACCGAGGCGTTCCGCGCTGTCGACATCGACGGCGACGGTATCCCGGACAAGCCGCGCGCCGCGGCTGCAGCCGAAGAGGCTGGTGCCGCGCTCAAGGGCGCTGCTGCCGGGGTGGCTGGCGCGTTTGGCACGCTCTTCGCGCGTAACCAGGCTGACTCGGCCACGGACGGAGCTACGGCTGACGAGTCCTGACACCTTTCGTGCGTTGCGTGCTCCGCACGAGTGATACGAAAGCCCGTAGGTCGCGGAATCCCATGTTTCCGTGCGCCGCGGGAGGCCTACTTTCTTAACGGCGCCGCTAACGGTACGCCCTCGGCCGCGTCTACGAAAGCACCTACTTCGGACGGGCCTGACACCGACGTGCGGATCGCGCTTGATGCGCATGGTGCTCAGCAGCTTGCCGACCTTGTTTCACTCCTGCGAAGGGGGCCGGTCAGGCGAGGGCGTCGATGACTCGGCGGGTCTGCGTGTAAGTGGCGTGCGGGTAGAGCGTCACGGCGGGGAGTTCTTTCAGGCGATCGGGGAGTCGTTCGATGACGACGGCGACGGCGGGCTGGAGGCCCGTGGCGATCTGGAGGGCGAACTCCCGCAGGTGTCCTTCGGCAAGCCCTGCGTCGGCTTCGAGGCGTCGGATGCTGTCGGCGTTGAAGGTGCCGAGGGTGTTCGCTCCGTCGACGGCGAAGGCGAGCTCGACGTTGTCGAAGACGGCAGGGTCGTGGGCGAGGACTTGCTCTCGTAGCTTGAACGGGAGCGAGCTGTTGAGGTCGTAGAAGGGGGCGAGCACGCTCCGACCCGGCACATGGGTGAGGGAGTAGTTCTTGGAGTGGCCGTCGTTGTGACCGATGATCCAAGAGAAGACGTGCAGCTTCGCGAACCGCTCCTTGGCGGTCTTGGCGTCGGCGGCGCTGAGGTTGCGGTCGAAGACGGTGAAGATGTCGCGGTAGCCGGGGCCGCCGTCGGACTCGTACTTCTGAACGTGCGACGTCCCGGTGGCTTGCGCCAGGTCCTCCTGGTGGAGTCGGCCTATGGCGCCGTTATCGTCGAAGCGGTCGAAGCGTTCCACGATGAGGACGTGCTCGCCGTCGAACTCGGCGATCACGGATGCGGCCGCGTCGATCCCGAGCAGGCTCGCGACCTGCAGGGTGATGTGCTCGGTGACGTCGGATCCGGGCAGCGGCTGGATGCCCGGCTTGAAGATGTGTGTCGACGGCTGCCGCCCAGACGGCTCGAGCCACTGGTTGTCGCGAAGGGCGAGCGCGAACTTCCCCTGAGCGCCGCCGAGCGAGAACCCCTCTTCGACGGCGCGGTGCTGCAGCCAGTCGGAGTCGTCTCGACGGATCTGCCGGATCCGGTCGCCGATCTCCTTCTCGGTGAGCGGGCTCAGGTTCTCCTCCTGCCTGGGTGATGCGCCTGCGGGGTAGAACTCGAGCGCGCCGGCGACATCGGCGCCGTAGACAGAGAGCAGGTCGAAGGTGCTGTCGCTGGTCAGCTTCGCTTCCCGCGCCCAGCGGGAACGAACGTCAGCGCGGTCGGGCAGGAGGTTGTCGAGGAACCGCTTGGTGTCGTCGTTCCCGAACGGGGTCGTGACGACGGGGAGTGTCACGGAGATGGGGACGGGGTTGTCCGTCTCGACGTACTCGGGCAGGTAGCGCAGCTGCAGGTTCTCGCCTCGCCGGGTGATCGTGGCGACGTGGGCGTCGTAGAGGTACACGTCGAGGGCGCGGATCATTCGACACCCCCTGCGGCATCCGCTTGGGCCTCCGCGGTGGCCGGGGATCCGGCTTCCACCGCTCGCGGCGGATTGATGAGGACGGAGCCGGGGATCGCGAGACGCTCGGTGAGTCCGCGGGAGGCTTCGCGGATGGAGGCGAGTGCCGCGGGGTCGAGGTTGGCCTCGACCAGCTTGAGGATGCCAGAGGTGTCGATCTTGGGCAGGAGCGAGGGGTCGATCTGGGGCAGCGAGCCAAGGATCTGCTTGTTGAGCGCCTCGAGCGTGTCCGAGCCGATCAGCGGTGCGATGCGCTTGGTGAGTGCGTCGGCCGCAGCCTGGGCGGCGCCCCTCGTGGCGACTGCGGCGGGAGCAACGGGGCGGCGGTCGGTGGTGGCGTCCAAGCGGATGCCGAGGTGGTCGAGGATGACCAGCACCGTGTCGAAGGATGTGCCACCGTTGCCGCGTTCAAGGCGGGCGAGGGACTGACGGGTGATGCCGACGGCGTCGGCGACGTCCTGCTGAGTAAGGTTCCGCTGGACGCGGGCGTTCTTGACCAGGCGGGCGAGGTCTGATGGTGTCTGCAACTTCACGTGGACCACCTCCCATTCGTGTTCGAAAAATGGCACCGCAAGTTGTTGTTCGAAAAATCTACCACCGCGTAGATGTGAGGTAAATAGAACATCTCGCCGATGTATGAAAAATGCAACACGCCACAGTGAGTGCTCCGGCGGGTTGAGATGAAGGAGAAGCCCTCGCTGCGACCTGGCGGTCGAGACGGAAGGGGCTACAGGGTCGGGGGTGGTGGCTGGCTCGTTCAAGAGTTATCCGGCGATCGCGTCAGCGGTTCCGCGCCGACCGACGGGTGACGAGCGCGAGCTCGAGCACGACGTCGCGCGCAACGCGCGCCGCGTCGCATTGAGGTCGGGTGCGCCGTCCGATGATGTGCGTCGCGACGACGACGCGCTCGACGTCGAGTGACTCGACCGCGGTCGCCACTTCGGTGCCCAGGGCGGCCTCGACGGCGGTGACGTCGACGGCCACCACATCGGCCACGACCTCGACGACGACGGCAGTCGCGGCTCGGCCGCGACAGTGGCGCGGCTGTCTTGGGAACATCCTGGTAACAGAACACCTGTGAGCACCTGTTCTCAGCTGCTCCGGGATGTGTCCAACTTCCGCGAAATCACGTGGTTTCAGCCGCGTGCGACGGCAGCGTAAAACCCCGATCAGGGTTCAAATCCCACCGTCACCGCCACCCGAAACCCCCTCTCGCGGGTTGCGTCCAATAGCGTGGTGTACGGATCGGGTGACCGTGTCGCTGCGGACGTAGCGACGGTCA
>NZ_BAAANG010000013.1:0-14343 GCF_039529675.1 Microbacterium paludicola | reverse complement strand
CGGCCGCGTCTCCGCGAGCATCCGCAACGCCCGCTCACGCATCTCCGGCGAGTACTTCCTGTTCATCGTGTTCCATCCTTACTTGAAGAACGGAACGAAAGTCAGGCCGATTCAGCCGAAGAGCCATGAGGTGTATTGAGCGCCTCGGTCCGCGTGAACCACGGTCCCGGGTTCGGGTCGGCGTCGCCAGCGGGCCATCTCGAGCGCGTCGACGACGATCTCCGCAGTGATCCGGTCGCTAATCGACCAGCCCACGATCCGCCGCGAGTACGCGTCGATCACAGCGGCGCAGTAGACCCATCCGTCCCTCGCACGGTGCTGCGTGATGTCGCAGAACCACAGTCGATTCGGCGCATCGGCGCGGAACTGCCGTTTCACGAGGTCCTCGTGGGTTGCGGTGTCAGGCTTCCACCCGCGTCGCTTCCGGCGGTGCGAGACGCCCACGAGCCCGTCGATTCGCATCAGCCGGGCGACGCGTTTCCGGCCAACGTGAACGCCGAGCCCGAGCCGCAGCTCGGCAAGCACACGCGGCGCCCCATACGTCTCCCTCGAGTCAGCGTGGATCCGACGGATCGTGGTCGTCAGCTCCGCATCCGAGACCGCACGCCGCGATGGTGGCCGGCCGAGCCGCTCGTAGAAGCCGGACTTTGAGACGTTCAGGAACCGGCAGGCCACCGCGACGGGAATACCGTCGGCGGCGAGCTCCTGGACCAGCCGGAACCCTATTTTGGGAGCACGTTCTCCCTGGCGAAGTAGGCGCTGGCGCGCTTGAGGATCTCGATCTCCATCTCCAGCACCCGGTTCCGGCGGCGCAACTCGACGAGCTCCTTGTGCTCATCGGTGGTGACCCCGGCCTTGCGGCCGGAATCGACCGCGTCACGGTTCATCCAGTTCCGCAGGCACGACTCACTGATCCCGAGATCACGCGCGGTCTGAGCAACGGGATTGCCCTGCGTGACGAGGTCGAGGGCTCGACGCCGGAACTCCGGCGGGTGGGCAGCAGGCATCTCACGGACTCCTTCCGAGACGATCATCGCCTCAAAGCTGGTGTCCGGAAAAGCGGGTCAGGCTCCGACGTTCGTTGTTGCTTAGCAGGGTCGCGAAGATCGCAAGAAGAACGGCGGCAAGGGCAGCGACGACCTTCGGCCAGATCTTTTGGTCGAGGAGGGCCGCTACCCCGGCGCCCAAGGGCACCAGGATCGTCAGGACCACATTGACGGGGCGCAGCCACCGGGTGTGGTCTTTGACAGGCTTCGTCGTCACGGCGTCAGCCTATTGGTAGCGACGGGCGCCTCAGAGGGCAGGTTCCGCGTTCTCACTTCGGATAGCGCAGCTATGCGATGCTCTTCACTTGTCACCGGCCGGTCGGCATCGACGGGCAGGTCTTCGCGGTCGCGCATCGCGGGCAGCGCGCGAGGCTGGCGGCCACGCTCTCATTGTGACCGCGCCGTGCTGCTCCGCACCGCCTCAGCGTGCAGCCCTTTTCGCGCCGCAAGGAGCTCCACGGACGCCGCGAAGAGCTCGTGCGCGGTCGTTAGGAAATCCAGCGTCTCTCGAAAAGACGCAAAGGTCGCCACTCGCACGCTGCCGTCCCCGAAGTCGTGGACGGCGTGCTGTGAGTATTGCGTAGCTCGTGCGGCGGAGGGATGTGCCATCGCACTGAGTGTGAGCCAGGAGATTTTCGCTGTGCGCACGGACGTCAGCGAACCGTCATCGGCTAGTTCAGCGAGAGCACGGAAGCCCGGCTTCTTCGGAAGTGGCTGCCCCGGGCCTGGACCACACCTGTCCGCGATCTCACGCTGAGCCTTCCTCATGTTCGCGAAGGACTGCTCGCGGGAATTTTTTAGGTCCTGTATCCGCCTCATCGACTCTCGGCGCTCGGCTTCAGTGGGGAGGGCGCTCGTTCGCTGCAGCAACCGTTCGAGCTGTGCCTCGAAGAGGGTGGACTCATGCCCCTCGTCCTCCGCGTGGCACGCCAATGCGCGCCCGATCCGTTCCTCCGACCGGTCCGGTCGCAGCACCCAGGTCGCCTGCACGGCTCCTTCGATAGCCGACCGGATCAGGGCGTAGTGCGCCACCACCGGCGGATGCGGCTCGCCCCCGACGAGAACCACATCGCGCGTAGCCCGTAGAGAGTCGTAAGCGAGCTGCAGAGCCGCGAGCACGACGTCACGCACCCTGTATGGGAACGAACGATCGTCGTCTATGCGCAGGTCCGACTCTTGGGCCGCAGGTGCATCGAGGACGGCTTGAAAGCGAGACTCGAGGGCTGGGAACTCTTCGGTGAGCAACGCTCGAATTCCATCGCGGCCACGGCGCTCATCGTCATCCACATCGGCGAGCGTACTGCCCGCTCTCATCACGCCCGGACGGTGACCAGCTCTGACCAGTGCGTCGTCGCGCGCAGGGTGAGCCTCTCGCGCTTCATCTGCCAGGACGGGCCGGGCTTCACCCCGCCCCAGCCGAGGCCGAGCGCGTCCTTGCCAGCCTTCTTCTGAACGTCGGCGACGATCTGCGCGATGCCCCGGTCCTCGTGCGGCTGCCGGAACGGCTCCAGCGGCAGGTGGATGCCGGCGGGCAGCAGGTCGGTGAGCAGGATCCCGGCGCGCGCGTACCGGATGCCGTCCTCGATCTGCGGCAGCAGCCGGTGCGCCGCGCGGGTCAGCTCGACCGGGTCCGCGGTCGGGAACGGCAGGCGGATCGCGACGGACGGGTAGTGCTTCTGCTCGTTCCAGTGGCTGGTGCCGGCGAACGCCTGTAGCTGCTTCGCGACCTGCTGGTGCTTCACCAGGCGGGTCGCGGCCTGCTGGGCGTAGATCGACAGCGCCTGCCGGATCCCGTTGACCGTGGTGACCTTCTCTGAGAACGACCGGCTGACGATCAGCTGGTCCTTCTTCCCGGTGCGGTCCTCCTCGGGCCCGATCGCGGGCACCCCGCGCAGCTCGAGCGCGGTGCGCATCACCACGACGTTGAACCACTTCCGGATCTGCGCCGGGTCCGCGTTCGCGAGATCCCACACCGACTCGATCCCGTACCCGGCCAGGCGCCGCTCGAGGCGACTCGCGATACCCCACACCTCCGACACGGGGAGGGACCGCATGAGCTTCTCCCGCCACTCGGGCCGCGTCGCAGGCCACACGCACACCCCGTCGAAGACGTCGAGCTTCTTCGCCGTCCGGTTCGCCAGCTTCGCCAGAGTCCGGTTCGGCGCGATCCCGACACAGACGGGCACGCCGACGAGGCGTCGCAGCTCGCTGCGGATCGTGCGGCCGAGCTCGGTCATCGCCTCCGGGTCGCGCGCGGCGCGGCGGTCGACGGTCAGGAACGCCTCGTCGATGGAGTAGACGTCGAGGTCGTGGGTGAACCGCTCGAGCACCGTTACTGGTAGCGCCGATTGTTGTCTAGTCGCGAATTGATCAGTTACCGACTGATCTTCTGGATGGCGGCGGAGTGCTGATGCAGTCGTGTTTGATCAGCTCATACTGTATAGTTCAGTGCATGCTGACCATTGCTCCACGCCTCGATGTCATGAACCGGCTCGGCCGGGCCATGGCCGACCCGACGCGTTCCCGGATCCTCATGTCCCTGCTCGGAGGACCGAGCTACCCGGCTGTGCTCTCACGCGAGCTGGAGTTGACGCGTTCGAACGTGTCGAACCATCTGACCTGTTTGCGTGACTGCGGGATCGTGGTCGCGGAACCCGAGGGTCGGCAGACCCGCTACGAGATCGCCGACCCGCACCTCGCGGCGGCGCTCGTCGCCTTGGTGGACGTGACGCTGGCTGTCGACGAGCACGCGCCGTGCGTGGACTCGTCGTGCACGGTGCCGGGCTGCTGCGGTACAGGGGCGGACGCGTGAGCGCGGCGTGTAGCTGCGAGCACGAGCCTGCCACTGCGGCGGAGGATGAGACCGAAGAGGTGGAGCGGCCCTGGTGGAGGGACCGTGGGATCATGGTGCCGGTCTTCTCCGGTGTCGCGTTCCTGGCTGGTCTGATCCTTGAATGGTCCGGGCTCGAGATCCCGGCGCTCGTACTGTTCTGGATCGGCCTGCTGCTGGGCGCGTCGACGTTCACTCCGGGCGCGATTCGGAAGCTGTTCAAGGGCAAGCTCGGGATCGGGCTGCTGATGACGATCAGCGCGATCGGCGCGGTCATCCTCGGCTACGTCGAGGAAGCCGCGGCGCTGGCGTTCCTGTACTCGATCGCCGAGGCGCTTGAGGACAAGGCGATGGACCGTGCCCGCGGCGGCCTGCGGGCGCTGCTGAAGCTCGTGCCGGAGACGGCGACCGTGCTGCAGAGCGGCGTCTCCGCGCAGGTGCCGGCGAGGGAGTTGACGGTCGGCCAGGTCATGGTGGTCCGCCCGGGCGAACGGATCGCAACCGACGGGATCGTCCGCTCTGGCCGCTCCAGCCTGGACACCTCGGCGATCACCGGGGAGTCGATCCCCGTCGAGGTCGAGCCCGGGGACGCGGTGTCGGCCGGCGCGATTAACAGCGCCGGCGTGCTGGAGGTCGAGGCGACCGCGGCCGGTACCGATAACTCGCTTACGACGATCGTGGAGTTGGTCGAGAAAGCGCAGACGGAGAAGGGCGAGCGTGCGCGTCTCGCGGACCGGATCGCCCGCCCGCTCGTACCCGGTGTGCTGATCCTCGCAGCGCTCGTCGCGATCATTGGGTCACTGCTGGGCGACCCGGAGGTATGGATCACTCGTGCGCTCGTCGTGCTGGTAGCGGCCTCTCCGTGCGCGCTGGCGATCTCGGTGCCGTTGACGGTCGTTGCCGCGATCGGCGCGGCGAGCAAGTTCGGCGTGATCATCAAGTCCGGCGCGGTCTTCGAGCGCTTCGGCACGGTCCGGCACGTCGCGGTCGACAAGACCGGCACCCTGACCCGTAACGAGCCCGCGGTCACCGCGGTCCTCACTGCGAACGGCATTGCCGAGGAGCAGGCGCTGGCTTGGGCGGCGGCTCTGGAGCAGCACAGCACGCATCCCCTTGCGGCGGCGATCACCGCTGCAGCCCCGGGTGTTCCCGTGGCCGCGGATGTGACCGAGCAGGCCGGGCACGGCATCGACGGCACCGTCGATGGCGCTCGTATCACGGTCGGCAGCCCCCGCTGGCTCGACGCCGGCGAGCTCGGCGACCGGGTTGCAGGGCTTGAGGAGCAGGGCATGACTGTCGTGATCGTGCACCGCGACGAGGCACCGGTCGCGGCGATCGGCGTCCGCGACGAGCTGCGTCCGGAAGTCCCCGAGGTCGTCCGGACACTCACCGGCCAGGGCGTCGGGGTGACGATGCTCACCGGGGACAACGCCCGCACCGCTCGTGCACTGGCTGCGCAGGCCGGGATCGACGACGTGCGCGCGGAGCTGCGCCCTGAGGACAAGGCGACCGCGATCGGCGAGTTGTCGAAGGCGGGATCGGTCGCGATGATCGGTGACGGCATCAACGACGCCCCGGCCCTGGCGTCCGCGGACATCGGCATCGCGATGGGAGCGACCGGCTCCGATGCGGCGATCGAGTCTGCGGACGTGGCCTTCACGGGTCATGATCTGCGGCTCATCCCGCGGGCGTTCGATCACGCGCGGCGGGGCCGGCGGATCATCAACCAGAACATCATCCTGTCCCTGCTGATCATCACCGCACTGCTCCCGCTCGCGCTCTTCGGGGTCCTGGGGCTCGCGGCTGTCGTCCTGGTCCACGAGGTCGCGGAGGTCATCGTGATCCTCAACGGCCTGCGCGCCGCACGCACCCGCACACCACGAATGGAAAGCTGATGCTCGCAACCATCGGGTCGGCGATCGGCCTGTTCGCGGCGACCAACATCGACGACATCGTCGTGCTCACCGTGCTGTTCCTCGCCTCCAGCCGGGGAAAGCCGCGACCGTGGCAGATCGTCGCAGGCCAGTACCTCGGGTTCATCACACTCGTCGTGATCAGCGTGATCGCCGCGCTCGGTCTCACGATCGTCCCGGACGAATGGGTCGGCTTCCTGGGTCTGATCCCGCTCGGCATCGGCATCTGGACGCTCATTCGCGGCCTGCGCCGTAACGGCGACGACGATGATGACGACTCCAAGATCACCGCGGTCGGACTATGGGGGGTCGCCGGGATCACGATCGCCAACGGGGCCGACAACATCTCCCTCTACACGCCGATCTTCCGCACCAGCTCGCCCGGCGACGTCGCGGTCATGATCGTCGTGTTCCTGATCCTCGTCGCCGTCTGGTGCGCGGCAGGGCGACTGATCGGCACCCACAAGGCCGTCACCGAAACGCTCGAACGTGTCGAGCACTGGCTCGTCCCCGTCGTGTTCATCGGCCTGGGCCTGTTCATCCTCATTGAATCCGGCGTTATCGTCCGTCTCTTCGAGGCCCTCGCATGACCCCGGACACGAATACCGACGTTGAGTCGGCATCGGCGTCGGGAGAGCGTCCGCAGAGAGGACGCTGGCGGCTCACGGCCTGGGCGCTTCTGATCGCCGTGGTCGTCGTCGTGATCGATCAGGGAACGAAAGTGTGGGCCGAGGCCACCCTGTCGGAGCACGAGCGCATCCCGCTGATCGGCGACCTGTTGGGCCTGCAGCTCGCGTACAACCCCGGCGCGGCGTTCTCCTTCGGGGAGAGCTTCACCTGGGTGTTCGCTCTCATCGCCGTCGCGGCCACGGCCACCGCGATCGTGTTCGCGTTCCGGGTCCGACGCCCCGGGTGGGCGATCGTGATCGGTGCGCTCGGCGGGGCCGCTGCTTCGCACGCCGGCGACCGGCTTTTCCGCCAACCAGGATTCGCCCGGGGGCACGTCGTCGACTTCCTCGCCTACGGCAACTGGTTCATCGGGAACCTCGCCGACATCGTGATCGTCACCGCTACGATTGCCGGAGCGCTCCTGATGCTCCGCGGCACCGAGAACTGAGAGGGCCAACCATGGAGATCACCCTGCAGTACTTCGACGGCTGCCCGAACTGGGAAGTACTCGACCGCCGGCTTGCTGAGCTGCTCGACGGTCGATCAGATATCCGCGTCACACGACAGTTGGTCGAGACCGTCGAGGACGCCGAGCGCCTCGGATTCCACGGGTCACCGACCGTCCTCGTCGACGGCGTCGATCCCTTCGCCGACGAGCACACGCCGGTCGGGCTCGCCTGCCGGGTGTTCCGTACCCCTGCCGGGCTGGGAGGCTCTCCGACCGTCGAGCAACTGCGCGAAGCGATTTCCGGCCCGGCTCTGACGGGTGATGCTTGATCAGGGGTGGGTGGAGCGGAGAGCCGGGTAATCGGACCACTCGCCACCGGCGAGACGCGACCATGAGGCAGCGGATGCCGTCGTGATGCCGAGGAGATCCGAGACGATCCGGGGATGCAGTTGCCGGGTGAGCTCGATGAGTGCTGTCGTGCGGGCGCTCCCGGCAAGCAGGCCTTCGGCGCGAAGGCGACGGCTGAGCGGCCCCGGGGTGAGGTGACGGCCCGGGTTCCGGCCGGGGAACAACCACCCTTCAGGATGGCCCTTTGTGGCATCGACGAGCTCGACGATGGCGTCGCCGAGGATCTCGGGGACCTCGATCGGCTCGGCCCCGACGGTGAGCGTCACGGGCCGCGAGCTCGTGTCGACCTGTGCCCGGGTGATCGTGACGATGCGCGTCAGCTGGATCCCGTAGAGCAGCACGAGGAGACCCGCGGCCCGGGTCTTCGGGTCCATGTCGGCATCGGACAGGAACCTGCGGGCCATCTGCCATCGGTGATCAGAGGCGTAGTCTCGCCCCTCGAGGCGATGGGCTCGAAACTCGACCCGAAGGGTGCTCAGCCGGTGTTTTCGCAGCCAGCGAGTGAACGGTGCCAGCGCGTCGCGTTGGCTAGGCGAATCGGTCAGATACGCGTCGAGTAGGCGCTGCGGGAACGTCGCCAGTGTCTCCTGCTGCGCCCGGATCTCCCCGAGGAACGCGGCGCAGTACTTCAGTGCAGCCCTCTGCCTCTGGAAGCCGGAAGCAGGGCTGGACGCGCTGCGCAGTGTCCGAGTGGATCGGAGGAGCTCCCAGGCGCAGTAGCGGCGCAGGATCAGCCGGTCCTCGGGATGGTCGATGCCACCGAGCCAGTCGTTGAGCCAGTGGTCGAAGCGCGTGCCCTCGACGTCGAGCTCCGGCAGCACGCCGGAACGGACCAGCAGTGAGAGGAGGAACGCGACCGACTGTCCCGACCGGGCTCGGGTGATGATCGCCTCGGCGGTGAGCGGCAGGGTCCCGTCCGCGAGCTCGCGGAGCACCATCGCGCACTTGCTCTTGTGCAGCCAGCGTTCGAGCGACGCCGCTTTGCCATGGTGCGTGAGCAGATAGTCAGCAAGCGGGTGGAGATCCTCACGGATCTCTCCCGCATCGTCGGCGAGCAGCTGTTGGATCGCGACGGGCCGGCGGCACTCGACGCAGAGGTGATGTTTGCGGATTTCCTCGATCGAGCCGCATCCAGGGCAGGCCATCGTGATCGGAGTGCCCGCGCAGTCGGCGCAGACCTTCTGGCCATTCATGAACCCGGTGAGGAACACCCTGCGCCCGCACTCGGGGCAGGGCTGTGGTCTGCGCATCGCGTAGTAGCAGCGCGCGCATACCCGTCGCCCGTCGAGGTGGGAGGCGACGCGGCCGGGTTCTCCGCAGAGACCGCAGGTCTTGATCGGTGCGGTGTAGCAGGCCAGGCAGACCAGTTCCGGACGGCGGACAACGATGGTTGCGTGCTGACCGCATCGCGAGCAGTCGCCGAACGATCGAGTGTCGGCTCGCCAGCAGTCACGGCAGAAGCGCTGTCCGTCGATCGTGCGCTGCACGGGCCGCACCCGGCCACAGGAAGCGCAGGAGACGGAGCGGGCGTTCCGCTCGCATCGGGAGCAGTGCCGACCACCGCCCGGCGTCTTGTGGGGCATCCTCACCGCGCGTCCGCAGGACTCGCACGTCGGCAGCACAACCCGGTCCGATCCTTCATCGACCAGTGCATGGGCCAGATTCTGGACGGTCACCGGCACATTCGCATGCCGTCCCTCAAGGACGCCGGGCTGCTTGATCAGCGCGAGCTCAAGAAGCCGCTGCGTCAGCGGTACCGGTGTGACCGAATGCACGATCTCAGCGAGAAGCTCGGGCGAGATCTCGGGAACAAGAGGGCCGACGAGATCGACGATTTCCGCGACTCGTGGCTCTTGCGGAGGCTTCGCCACCGCGGCTACTTCGTACGCGGACGACGGATCGCCGCGCGGACAGGACGGAGATCACCGATCGACCCACGCGTCTCCTCACCCACGGCCACCGGGACCGAGGCCTCCCGGCGAGTGATCGTCACCAGGTCGTCGAGCGAGCACTCCAGCGCATCACACAGCGCCGCCAACACGTCGAGACGCACCCGCTGCGGCGGCTGCGTCACCAGCCGATACACCTGCTCCCGAGACAGGTCGATGCCGCGCTCCTCAAGCAGAGGCTTCAGCTTGGATGTCTGGAAGATCCCGCGCGACGCCATTACACTGCGCAGATTCCATCCGGTGTCGAGCTCAACGGTCATCAGCTTCTCCTTCGATGAGGGCCTTCAGCGCTTCCGCGAGCACCCGGTTCTTGTAGTCCGAGCTGACGGAGGCGTAGATCGAGGTCGTCGACGCGTGCATGTGCCCGACTTGCTCCTGGACGAATCGATCGGCATAGCCGAACTCCAGCAGGTGCGTGACATAGGAGTGCCGGAGGCTGTGCAGCGTCAGATCCTTCGACAAGCCTGCATCGTCCCGCAGCTCCGCGAACCTCCGGTCGAGATACCCGGCGGACAAACGCGTGTGCCGCTCGGTCACCCAGAGCGCGTCCAGGTCGCCGCCGGGAGCGAAGCGCCCTCGGGCCTGTTCGAGCCACTGCTGCATGCCCGGCACCCACCAATCGAACTCCGGCACCAGCAGCACCGTGCGACGTCGCGGCGCGCCGCCGCCCGCCGCCTTCGCCCACCGCACATGGATCGCGCCATAGCGCCCCCACTGGCGCATCTTCGCGTTGTGGTGCAAATCGACCGTGTCGAGCATCACCGCCTCAGTGCGGCGCAGACCGAACGCGTAGACCGTCTTCAGCAACTGGGCATCCCGCAACGCGCCGAGCGCACCCTTTCTCCCGGAGCTCACGAGCAGCTCGACGCGGGCGTCGGCCGTGTCAAACAGGCGCTCAATCTCGTCGTACGTGAACGGGCGACGCTTCCCATCGCCTTCGAACTCGAACCGGTGCGCCACCGTGTTCCACGGCAGGCACACCTGCGAGGGGACCTCCCCAAACTCGCGATCGCAGATCTCCATCCAGTCGTACAACGGGTTCGTGAGGTAGTCACAGAACCCACGGATAGAACCATGATTGGCGCGCATCGTCGACAGCGTCCGAGTGCGACCGCCAGACTCAGCAGTGAAGTCATCCACATCCGCGACCGTCCACCTCCACGGTGGCTTGTCCACGAAATCACGGAACCGGTTCACTGTCGCCGTCCGATTCCGGATCGTCTGCTCACGGAGCCCGCGCGACAACTGCTGGTTTCGCCAGCCCTCGATCATCGCGGTGAAGACCTGCTCCTCCGGGTTCGCCAACGCCACGTTCGAAGCTGACGTGATCAGCCGAAGCGCCGCCGGAGAACTCCCAAAATCTTGCATTAGATGCAACAAAGTATGGGATGGTGCATCACCATGTCAACTCAGATCTCAGCACCCGCGAGATTACGCTGCTATGGTCAGAGCGGCTCCGCACCAACCTGGGCGAATAGACGTCGCTTGCAAGCATGAACAGTTGCATTCACTGCAACATGCGACGGTTCGCTGGTACGCACACGTATTCCGCGCCATCCCGGCCGCGGCCGACGAGACCGATCTCGTTTGGGAGCGTCTGGCGCCGAAGACCCGTGCGCTCGTCCACGCGCACATGACGAACGTGCGCGTGGACGACCCGAACGTCACCGTGGTCATCGCCGATGCTGAGACCATCCGCAAGATGGTCGACTCCGGGCAGCTGCCGCCAGTGCCAGAGGAGTACGAGGAGAAGTCGGCCGAGGAGATCGTCGACAGCATCGCAGCACGCGTGAAGAAGCGACTCGAAGGTGGCGGCGAGCACGTCGCCATCTACCAGTCGATCGCAGAGCGGCTCGAGCGGCTTCGGGCCGCCGAAATTGAGCGCGCCGAAGACTCCATCGCCTGGCTGACCAAGCTGTTCGACGTGGCAACCGATCTGACGGCCGTGGAGCGTGCGGAGGAGACCGGAGAACCCGTCGACCTTGCGGATCCGCGAATCGGGATGCTGACCCGCATCTTCGAGGAGAACACCCCGGCGGGCGCCACCGTCCTCATCGCGGATGTGGTGGCGGAGGTTGACGAGCTTGTGAGGCAGGCAACCTTCGACGGTTGGGCTAGCCGCGAGGACAGCCAGCGCGCCGTCAAGCGCGAACTGCGCGGGCTGTTCGGACGAAAGAAGCTGCCGCGCACCGGTGAGCCGTTCGACTCAGCCTGGGCCTACATAATCAGCCACTACTGAGATTGAGTATGTTCAGCGTCGTGTTATCCGAGGAACGCCGCGGGGAGCCGCGGCTGATCCTCGCAGATTTCGAGGCCGAGCTGGGATCGATCGAGGCAGAGTACCGGCTCACAATCAGGAGCTTCGAGGCAGCATTCAACCAGTCTCTCGAGCGCGCGGAGCTGTCGTTCAACCCCGAGCACCATGACTGGGGCGACGTGTACTACGAAGTCCAGAAGGAAATCGGCTTTGCCATCGACGACGCAGTGGCGCACGCCGGGATGTCCGCGCTGTCGCGGTCGATGTTCCTAGCCGAAGTGACCATGGCGCGCATGGCGGCGACCGTCTTCACTGATCCCACAGCCATCGTGTACGACGGCGACAGACTCTGGACTCGCAAACTCGAAGGCGCCTTCTACTACAAGCGCTTTCTGCGCGAGCCGCTACGGACGCGCGACGCCGTGTTCGAAGCCGTGCGGGAGCTCCGGGATCTGTATGCGCACGGATATGGCAGACCAGTCACGCTCGCACGCCTGGATTACCTAGGAATGCGCCTGCACCAGGCCGGAGTCGCCGGCGAGATTACGGAGGAAGAGCAGCAACTCGGCTACGAGGGAGAGGCCTTCTTCTTCGGCCCACACGGCACTTACTCGGCCAGCGAGCGCGCCGTCACGACGCCATGGGGGCTACCTCCGTCGCCGCACGTCAGCCCGCTCGGGGTTCACCGTCTCCTGCGGGGAATCAGGCAGCACGTCACTAGGGCAGCCCGGGCCGTTGAGTCCGGTGTGATTGACGACTCTGTGATCGGAGAGACCAGGTTCGCGCGCCTAGTTTGGGGAGACTACAAGTAGCTACGACGAGGCGCTGATAGCGCTGGACTCAGCGTCGGGACGCCTCAAGGCGACAGAGGATGCGAACGTGAGCCGGGGCATCGTGATTCACCCGCTCAGCCACTGCGATGATCGACCAGCCGTCTTTGATGCGCGTATGGACGTCCGCGCAGAGCCAGTCTGGAACGTAGCCGAATCGAAGGCCGTCGACGGTGCTAACGAGGACCGCCTTCGGATTGACCTCGTTGTCTTCTTCGAGCTCGAGTCGGAGCGATGCGCCGTTCCGCAGGGTCGCCACAGCTTGGTCCGCACCTGCGAAGTACCGAATGCCAGAAACGAAGAACCGGCTGACCAAACGATTCGAGTGAGTGACCGGTAGCTCGACTACGTGAAACGTGTCCGTTGCTCGGCCGCCGCCAGTGCGAGCCAGAACCTCGAATGGCACATCCTCCGGATTGAGACCTTCGATGCCCAGCCAGCTGAGGTACCGATCGTAGTTGGGACGATCAACGGAAAGGACCCGATTCGCGAAGAAGGCCGGCACTTCGTCCGAGAGGTAAGCGGTGTCGCGGTCGGGGTACTCAAGAAGTGGAACGAACTCCGAGTCGCTCCACGCTCCTGACAGGTACTGGAAGGCGAAGCGACCACCGGGGAGGGCGTCCAGTTGCCCGACCTTCACGAAAAGCCTGGACGCCGGGTTCTGCCAGATCAGGATGAGGGTCTTGCGGCTCGCGGTGAGGTCTAACTGATCGCGGTCAAGAGCTTGAGTAGCCATCCAGTAACCTCCTCCGATTGGTTATCAACAGCCGAACCACGAATGTATGGGCAACCTCAGACATTATGGCGCGGGGGACCTGCGCGACGACTGATTCGACATCATCCTCCGAGACGGCGTCAAGCCGTTCGGCCCAGAATCGTCGTGTTGCGGGTGACGCGAGGTCCAACGCGCGCCAAGCAAGTTCGGTGAGCTTGGGTCGTCCGAAGAAGTGCCGGCTGGTTCCGCGCTCGGCCCATCTCTGGAGATGCGCTTCGTCGAGCAACATGCGGGCACGTCGATCATCTCGTTCCTGGAAGCCGAGCGCGTTGCCGTGGTCGAACGAGGGCGCCAGTCGACGTTCGCCACCGCGAAGGACGACCGCCCAGTTTTCATGATGGCGGTCACGCCCCGCGACCCACGCATCCATGAAGACGTACCCAGCCCAGACATCGAACGCGCTGAAGTGCGATGGCCAATCGCCATCCGCGGGTGGCGCGACCTCGGATAGAGCATCGCGAACTGCAAGCGGGGTGTAGCCCGGGTTCTCGCCTTGCACCGACTGGTCGTAGCCGGGGAACCGAGCGGATAGGACGCTGTTGCCATGATCGAGGTACTCAAGGCGGTCGTGAAGCACGGACCTCGAGACTATGGCGCGACGCCCTTCGAGTGATGCCGGGCGCACAGTAGCACTGGGCACGCCGAGGTGCTCAGCCAGCTGATGGACTGTCCACTCGGCCCAGTCCTCTCCGCTAACGGTCCCGTCCCGTTCGTCGACCCGAGCCAGTTTGAGCAGCCATGGTCGCTCGCCGTACTGCGGAAGCTCAACCCACCACTTCTCCTTCGAACCCATCGGCTCGTCGGCCTCGGCGGCACCGCGCACAAAGTGAACAGACTCCCAGGCGGTTGGCACGAAGCCGACGTTACTCGCGCCTCATACGGGTAAGCCCTCGACTCGGCGAGGTCCCCTACCAGCACTTGCACTCGGCGGCCGCACGTCACGTGAAACTGCGCAACTCTTCGAGGTTGTACCCCTTCGACCCGCCTCGCGAACTCGAGGACATGCGAGCAGCATGGTCTGGGCGGGACGTAGTTCGACCGGTCCGAGGCGGCGTCCCAGCCCGCGCTTCGCTATCCAGTTGAGCCCGTCGGCTCCATATTGGTCTCCGCGCTTGGCGGCGACGCTTGCTTTATGCAGCCAGCGACCGAGTCGGGTTGCGTCCAATAGCGTGGTGTACGGATCGGGTGACCGTGTCGCTGCGGACGTAGCGACGGTCA
>NZ_BAAANG010000012.1:0-48346 GCF_039529675.1 Microbacterium paludicola | reverse complement strand
CCTGAAACCGCGTCACGACCTCAGACTCTCAGCGCGCCGCCGAACTATTTGTCAGACACGCCCTAGGAGTCGCGGCTCGAGGAGGTCGACCGCGGCCTGACGCACCGCGCCTTCCGCAGCCTGCCCACGCGCTGGCAGGAGGTGCTCTGGTACACCGAGGTCGAGGGGCTCGGCCCCGCCGAGGCCGCTCCGCTGCTCGGGATGAAGCCGGGCGCCGTGAAGCAGCTCGCCTTCCGCGCCCGCGAGGGACTGCGCGAGGCCTGGATCCAGGCGCACATCGCCGCGCTCGGGGACGGTTCCGAGTGCCGCTGGGCCGTCGAGCACCTCGGCGCGCACGCGCGCGGCAACCTCACCCCGCGCAACCGCTCTCGCATCGAGGCGCACCTCGCCGACTGCCAGGAGTGCGCGGTGCTCGCCGGCGAGGCCGAGGAGGTCGGCAGCCGCCTGGCCCTCGCACTGCTGCCGGTGTTCATCGGCGTGACGGCCACCGCCAGCTACCTCGCCTCACTCCGCGGCGACGGCGCAGTGCTCGCTCTCGCGGCGATGCCCTCGGGCGTCGTCGAGGGCGCCGTGGCCGCCGGAGGCGGGATCACCGCGGCGGGGACCGCGCTGACGGCCGGATCCGCGACCGGAGGAGCGGCGACCGGAGGAGCCGTCGCCGCGAGCGCGGCTGCGGCCGCCGGCACGGCGAGCGCGTTCTCGCTGGGAGGCCTCGTCGGCGCGGGGATGACCTCGGTCGGCGTCGCCGGCACGCTGCTCGCGGTGACGATCGTGCCCGCGCTCACGCCGGCAGATGCAAGCGCCGCCGTGCCGGAGACGAGCGTCAGCGCCCCGGGCACTCCCGCGCCCGATCCGCTCCCCTCCCTCGAGGACGACGCCGCGGAGGCGGCCTCGAGCGGCCCCGTATCCTCCTCCGCAGCCGATCCGGCCGGGATCGATCCGTCGCCCGCGGCTGCTCCCTCGACGGGAAGCGGCGTCCCCCTGCGGCCCGTGACCGAGGACGACGCCCCGTCTCCGTCCGCCGTTCGCGAGCCGATGGCGACCCGCGGGCCGTCGCCCAGCGCGGCGCCGCGCCCCACGGCCACCGCGGCGTCGTCCCCGGAGAGCACCACGCCCGTCTCGCGTCCGACCGCCACGACGCCCGCGCCGAGTGCGACCGCGGAGGCGCCGACGCCGCGCCCGTCGATCGCCCCGCCAAAGAGCTCCGCCCCGGCGAAGAGCCCCGCCCCGGTCAAGAGCCCCGCTCCCACGACGAGCACGGCCCCCACGCCGACGCCGTCGAAGAGCACGCGTCCCGCCGAGGGCGCCACCCCGAGCATGGCGCCGTCTCCTTCGCCGTCGGCCCCCGGCGCGTCGGTGGGCGTCACGGCGCCCGGCGTCGCCGACGTGACCGCGGGCGTCGGCGGCGGTGGGGTGTCCGTCGGCGCGGACGTCGCGGGCGGAGCCGTCGAGGCAGACGTCTCGGTCGGCGGAGACGGGATTGACGTCGGCGCGGATGTCGCCGGCGGCACCGTGACGACCGACGTCGCCGTGGGCGGTGACGGAATCGGCGTCGGCGCGGATGTGGCGGGCGGCACCGTGACGACCGACGTCACGGTCGACGGAGACGGAATCGGCGTCGACGCGGGCGTGGCGGGCGATCTCGTCGGGGTCGGCGCGGAGGTCGGCGACGGCATCGATGTCGGCGTGAGCGTCGGCGGGATCGATCTCGGCGTCTCGCTCGGCGGCAAGGGCGGTCTGCTCGGCCTGAAGCTCGGCTGAGCGCGCAGGCGCAGAAACGGGGCTCGAGAGCCCTCCCCCGAGAATCTCTCGAGCCCCGTTGCGCCGGATCGGTCAGGATCCGGCGCGCCTCGCCCGCATGCCCCCGGCAATGCGAACCGATATGTGCTCTCACCTCATGAGATGCGGTGGGGCCGGTTCTATGACGCGACTTCCGAGAATTTCTTCGCGGACGCCCAGACAAGTCGTCCACAGCGCAGAATCCACCCACAAACCGGGCCTTTCAGTGGCGGCTCAGGCCCGCGAGCGACGAGAATGGAGACACCAGGCGGCGCGGGGCGAGCGGTTCCCGAGCGCCTGTCGCCCATCCGCCGTCCGCGCACCGGACACCATCCGTATCGAGCACACACATGACGACCCACGAAGCACCCGACGCCCCCGAGGCCGCGCCTGACGCCGACCTCGTGCTGCGGTCGCGTTCCGGCGACGCGGATGCCTTCGGCGAGCTCTGGCGTCGCCACTACCGCTCGGGTGTTGTGGTGGCCCGCTCCGTCTCCAGCACGATCGATCCGGATGACCTCGTGCAGGAGGCGTACGCCCGCATCTTTCAGGCGATCCGCCGCGGTCACGGACCCAGCGGCTCGTTCCGCGCGTATCTGTTCACGGCGATCCGCAACACCGCCGCCGCGTGGGGCCGCGCGGCGCGCGAGACGGCGATCGACGAGCTCGACACCCTCGAGGATCCCAAGACCACCGACGAGGCGACGATCGCCGCGCTCGACCGCAGCCTCACGCACTCCGCCTTCCGCAGCCTGCCGACGCGCTGGCAGGAGGTGCTCTGGTACACCGAGATCGAGCAGATGAAGCCGTCCCAGGTGGCACCGCTGCTCGCGATGAAGCCCGTCGCCGTGGCGCAGCTCGCCTCTCGCGCGCGCGAGGGCCTGCGCGAGGCGTGGATCCAGGCGCACCTCAACGCGGTCGAGGACGGCTCGGAGTGCCAGTGGGCGATCGAGCACCTCGGCGCCCACACCCGCGGAAACCTCGGTGTGCGCAATCAGACCCGGTTGGATGCCCACCTCGCCGACTGCGCGCGATGCACGATCGTCGCCGGCGAGGCGCACGAGGTCGGAAGCCGCCTCGCGCTCGTCCTGCTGCCCATCACGATCGGCGTCTCGGCCACCGCCGCCTACCTCGCGTCGCTGCAGCGCGGCGACGCGGCCGCTGTCGCCCTCGCCGCGATGCCGTCCTCCGTCGTCGAGGGCGCGGTCGTCGCCGTCGGCGGCGCCGCCGCCGGTGTGGCGGGCGGGGCCTCCGGCGGATCGGGCGGCCCCGGGGCGGGCGGTTCCGCTTCGGCGTGGACCGTGGGCGGCCTCGTCGCCGCTGGTGCCACGGCGCTGACCGTCGCCGGTGTCGTCGTCGCCGCCTCGCTCGGGCTGTTCCCCGGGGGCGGTTCCGCGGCCACCACACCCGCGGCCGGCGAGAACGCCGCGCCGCCCTCGACCGAGGTCGAGGCGTCGCCCGAGCTGATCGACGAGACGCCCGCGCCCGAGGATGCCTCCGCGACCCCGAAGCCCGAGGAGACCGACGCCGCGAAGCCCGGCCCCTCGCCGACTGCGTCGTCGCCCGCCGTCGCCCCGCCGTCCGCGCAGCCGACCCCGTCGCAGACCCCTGACCCCACACCGACCGACGCGCCGACCGATCGCGCGCAGCTCGCCATGACCTCTGCGGAGCGCACCGACGACGGCGCCGTCGCACTGGCCGTCACCGGCGAGCCGAACAGCGACGTGCAGGCCTTCGCCCGCTCCGATGACGCCTCGGGCGACGGCGGCTTCTCGGTCGGTGTGCCGCTGGCCGTGGCGATGGCGTCGGACGAGGTGCTCGACGAGACGACGCTCTCGGCCGACGGCACCGGAACGCTCGTGTTCGAGCTCACGCGCGCCCAGGCGCAGGCCGACGTGACGATCGAGGTCGTCTACGCGGGCGAGGACGAGGGAATCGCCGCCCACCGCCTGAGCGAACTCGGCGACATCCGCACGCTTCTGCTCGATGAGCCGGAGCCCGACGCACCGACTCCCACCCCCACGCCGACCGAGAGCCCCATCGCGACCCTCACGCCGGAGCCGACGGACACGCCGTCGCCCACCCCGATGCCCACGGAGACGCCGACCGCGACGCCGACCCCGGAGCCGACCCCGGTGGAGACGACGCCGCCGCCGACCGCGCAGCCCGAGGTATGGGCATCGTGCGGTGACGGATTCTTCGGCGGCTTGACGTGCGTGATCGGCACCGACGACCGTCGGGTGTGGGGAAGCGTGTACCTGCAGCAGCCGAACGGCGATCCCGAGCGTCGCTCGGGGATCGCGCCCGGTGTGCCGATCGAGATCACTCTCGACGGCAACACCGCGCGCTCCTCGGTGCTGTACATCCAGCTCAACGACGGCACGATCATCCACCTGGGCGCGCTCAGCGACCTCATGAACGACCAGTGAGCGTCGGCGTTCCTCCGCTCTGGAGGCGCGCCGATGCCACCGCGGACGACGGCGCGACCCTCGCGTACTGGATCGCCGGCGAGGGCGACCCGGTCATCCTGATCGCCGGTCAGGCAGTCGAGCACGCCTCATGGCGCATCGCGGCAGAGCTTCTGCTGCACTCCGGCGAGACGGCATCACGGCAGGTCATCGTGTTCGATCACCGCGGCACGGGCGACAGCGGCAGAGGTTCCGCCGATCGCTACGAGACCCGCCTGTTCGCCAGGGATCTCGTCGCGATCCTCGATCACGCGGGGATCGAGCGCGCGGACGTCGTCGGCCATTCGATGGGCGGCGGCGTGGCGCAGTGGCTCGCGATCGATGCGCCGGAGCGCGTGCGGCGCCTGGTGCTCGTGTCGACGTCGGCGGGCGACGCGCACGGCGCGCCCCGCACCGCCGCCGCGGAGGAGGCGCTGCGCTCCGGTGATCGCGCGCGCATCGCGCGCGTGTTCTTCACGAAGCACGCCGCGTGGTTCATGCACCTCCTCGCGATCAGCGGCGACCCGAACATCCGAGGCCGCCACTTCCGCGCCAGCCGGCGCCATGACGCGCTCGCCGACCTGCACTCCATCGCCGCGCCGACGCTCATCCTGCACGGCGGCGCCGACGAACTCGCCCCCGTCGATCACGCGCGCCTGCTCCACGACCGGATCGCGGACGCCGAGCTCGTCGTCGTGCCCGACGCGCGGCACGGCATCCTGCTCGAGGGCGGGCCGGGGGCGCGCATCGTCGGGCGCTTCCTCGACGGCGAGCCCGTCTAGCGCACGCCCCTCCAGGGCCTCGCGCTAGCGGCGGCGCCCCGTGCCGAACAGGCCGCGGATCACGCCGTTGAGCAGCGTCTGGGTCGTCCGCGAGCCGAGCACCTTCTCGAGCGTCGACTTCTCGGCGCGCGACGAGGTGCGGGTCCGGCCGGTGCCGGAGGTCTTCTTCAGCAGGCGCTCGTATTCCTGCTGGGCCTTCTTCTCGGCCGCGGCATTCGCCTTCTCGATCTCGGCACGCTGGCGGGTGAGCTCCGCCTCGGTCTCGGCCCGGCGCTCCTCCTCCTCGGCCGCGTTCACCTTCGCGGTGAGGATCTCGTACGCCGACTCGCGGTCGACGCGGTCGCCGTACTTCGGCAGCAGCGGGGAGGCGGCGATCGCCGCGTCCATCTGCGCCTCCGGCGTGGGCTCCATGAGTCCCTGGGGCGCCCGCACGCGTGTCCAGGCGACGGGCGTCGGCGCGCCCTTCTCGCTCATCACCGTGACGATCGCCTCGCCCGTGCCGAGCTCCTGCAGCACCCGCTCGAGGTCGTACCCCGACTTCGGGTAGGTGCCCACCGTGGCGCGCAGGGCCTTGGCGTCGTCCGGGGTGAACGCCCGCAGCTGGTGCTGCACGCGCGAGCCTAGCTGCGCCAGCACATCCTCGTGCACGTCCTTCGGCGTCTGCGTCACGAAGAAGACGCCCACGCCCTTCGAGCGGATGAGCCGCACGGTCTGCGTGATCGCGGCGAGGAAGTCCTTCGACGCGTTGTTGAACAGCAGGTGCGCCTCGTCGAAGAAGAACACGAGCTTCGGCTTCTCGGGGTCGCCGACCTCGGGCAGGATCTCGAACAGCTCGGCGAGCAGGTACATCAGGAACGTCGAGAACAGCTCGGGCCGGCTGGCGACCCCGGGCACCTCGAGGAGCGACACGATGCCGCGCCCATCCGGGGCCATCCGCAGGAAGTCGGCGACGTCGAACTCGGGCTCCCCGAAGAACACGTCGGCGCCGCCCTCGGCGAACGTGATCAGCTCGCGCAGGATGACCCCGGCGGTGGCGCTGGACAGTCCGCCGAGCTCCTTGAGCTCGGGCTTGCCCTCGTCGCTGGTCAGATAGGTCAGCACCGAGCGCAGATCCTCGAGATCGACGAGCGGCAGGCCGTTCTTGTCGGCGTAGTGGAACACGAGCCCGAGGCTCGACTCCTGGGTGTCGTTGAGCCCCAGGACCTTCGAGAGCAGCAACGGGCCGAAGCCCGTGACCGTCGCCCGCACCGGCACTCCCTTGCCGATGCCGCCGAGCGCGAAGTACTCGACGGCGGATGCGGCCGGCGCCCAGTCCTGGCCGATGCCCTTTGTGCGCGCAAGCAGCTTCTCGCTGGGCTCGCCGGGCGTGGCCATTCCCGAGAGGTCGCCCTTGATGTCGGCGGCGAACACGGGCACGCCCTTTGCCGCGAGCTGCTCGGCGAGACCCTGCAGCGTGCGGGTCTTGCCCGTGCCGGTCGCGCCGGCCACGAGGCCGTGCCGGTTCAGCATGCCGAGCGGGATCCGGATCTGCGCCTGCGGCAGCGGGTCTCCGTTCACGAGCGCGCCGATGTCGAGTGTCTCGGCGTCGAACGTGTAGCCCGCGACGATCGCCGTCACGGCGTCGTCGTCGAGCGGCCCGGTCGCGGCGGTCGCGGCCGGAATCTCCTGAGCCTCGGCCTCCGGGGCCGGTGCCTCGGGCGCCTCCTGCTCGACGCCGGGCTCGGGATCGGCGGGCGCCGCCTCGGCGTCCGCCTCACCTGCAGCGCCCTGCGCGGCCGCAGCCTGCGCGGCCGCCAGCCTCGCCTTCGCCTCCGCCGCCTTGAGGGCCGCCTCGGCGGCCTCGGCTTCCGCCTGCAGTCGGGCGAGTTCGGCCTCGGCGGCCACGACAGCGGGATCCTTCTCGGCGCTCATGGCAGTCAGCCTAGCGACGCGCCGCTCCCCCGCGACCGCCGCGTCCGGCGCGACGTTCGACGGTCAGCCCGCGCGCGAATGCGACCGCGATCAGGAGGGCGACCGCCGCCCCGATCAGCGCACCGCCGATCGTGTCCGTCAGCCAGTGCGCCGACACGTACGTGCGCGAGAACGCCATGAGTGAGACCCAGCACGCGGCGAGCGCGCCCAGCCACCGGCGGGGAAGGATGATCCAGAGCGCGAGCGCGAGCGTCGCGGCATTCGCGACGTGTCCGGACGGGAAGGATCCGACATCCACCGTGACAAGGATGTCCTCCGGGCGCGCCCGGCCGAGGACGTGCTTGAGGATCTGCACGACCCCGGCGCTCGCGAGCGACGCGACAACGAAGTAGCCCGCGCCCCACGGCCGCCGGGCCGCGAGCAGGACCGCGACCACGGCGAGGGGCAGCCACAGCGTCGCGATGCGGCCTCCCCCGGCCGCGTCCATGAACAGCGAGGCCCAGAGCGCGACACCGTCGGGGGTGTCGGCGAGCACGCCGTCCCACCACAGGTCGACGACCGTCGGGTCCGCCCCGGGGAGCAGCAGGCCGGCGCCGAGTGCGATGCCCGCGGCGAGCAGCCCGACGCCCCACCACAGCCATGTCCGGCTGATCCGATCCCGACGCGCGCTCATCCGGTCCCTCCCTGTCAGGGGTTGAGCATCTCCACCGTGCGCGGCCGCACGACGAGCCAGAGCATCGCCACCGCGACCAGCGCGCAGCCGATCATCACCACGGCCATCGACGTGCCCGTGATGCCCTCGGGGCCGGCGACCGCGCCCACGATCGGCGACACGAGGCCCGCGATGCCGGCGTTGCTGGCACCGAGCAGCGAGGCCGCCGTCCCGGCCGCCTTGCCGTGGCGGTCGAGGGCGAGCACCTGCGCGCACGGGAACGTGAACCCGCAGGCGCTCATGAAGAACCACAGCGGGATGGCCGTGCCCCAGAGGCCCAGCCCCAGCTGGTCGAAGACGACGATGAGCGTCGCCGCGATCACGAGCACCGCGGTGGAGCCGGCGAGCACCCACTGGGGCCCGAAGCGGGCGGCGAGGCGCGAGGCGACCTGGTTGCCGATGACGAGGCCGATCGAGTTCGCCGCGAACAGCAGCCCGTACTGGATCTCATCGAAGCCGTAGCTCTCCTGGAACAGGAACGGCGAGGCCGACAGGTACGAGAAGAGGCCGGCGAAGGTCATCCCGCCGATGATCAACACGCCGACGTAGACCCGGTCGGAGAGCACCGACCGGTAGCGCTGCCACACGGTGCTCGCGCCGCGCTCCTGCCGCCGCGCGCGGGGAAGCGTCTCGGGGATGCCGAACACCGCCGCGGCGAGCATGACCGCGCCGTACCCGGCGAGCACCCAGAAGATTCCCTCCCACGGCATCACGCCGAGCAGGGCGGATCCGATCAGCGGCGCGACCACCGGGGCGACGCCCGTCACGAGCGCGAGACGCGCGAGCATCACCACGAGCCGGCGCCCGCCGAACAGGTCGCGCACGATCGCCATCGCGGCGACCGCACCGGCGGCGGCGCCGAACCCCATCGCGACGCGGGCGACGCCGAGCAGCGCGAGGTTCGGCGCCACCGCGGCCGTGATGCTCGCGACCACGTGCAAGGCCGTCGCCACGAGCAGCGGACCGCGCCGCCCCACCGTGTCGCTGAGCGGCCCGACAAGCAGCTGGCCGAAGGCGAAGCCGATCATCGTGCCCGTCAGCGTCAGCTGGATCGCCGCCTCGTCGGTGGCGAAGTCGCGCTGAAGCAGCGGGAACGCCGGCAGGTACAGGTCGACCGTGAAGGGGCCGAGCGCGGTGAGCGCGCCGAGCAGCAGCACGTACAGCAGCCGCCGCCGCGAGGAGATCGCATCGCCCGGGTGCAGCACGATCGGCGCGGTCGCCGGGTTCGGCCCGAGCGTGCGGATCGCGCCCGTGGCCGGCGGGATCGGGATGCTTCCCGTGAACGGGAGGGTGATCGAGTCTGTGCGCGGGGGCAGGGCGTCAGGCACGGGGCCCTTTCATCGTCGGGGAGAAGGATCGATCCTACGCCCACATAGCGTTCTCCGAGCCTCCGTCAGCACTTTCGCTCCATGTGTCCGAATAGGATTGTCGCGTGTCCCCGCAGAAGCAGTCCGGCAACCCCGCGCGCCAGGCGCAGATCGAGCAGACCGTCAAGCAGCAGCGCGAGGCGAAGCGTCAGGAGAAGCTCGCCGAGTACCAGCGCCAGCTGAAGAAGCGCCAGCGCGGCAAGCTGCTCTGGTGGGTCGTCGGCATCGTCGCGGTCCTTGCGGTCGTGGCCGTCATCGTCGCCTCCATCGTGTTCGCGCCCCGGTCCTACACCGCCGGCAGCGAGGGCGCGACCATCGAGGGCGTCGAGACGTTCGATCTCGAGTCCGACCACGTCGAGGGCGTCGTCGAGTACGAGCAGAACCCTCCCGCGGGCGGGCCCCACAACATCGCGTGGCTCAGCTGCGGCGTCTACGACCAGCCGCAGGCGAACGAGAACGCCGTCCACTCGCTCGAGCACGGCGCGGTGTGGATCACGTACGACGCCGACGAGATCCAGGGCGCCGACCTCGAGGCGCTCCGCGAGCTCGCCCCCCGCACCTACTCGATCGTCTCGCCCTACGAGGGCCTCGACACCCCGATCACGGTCAGCGCGTGGGAGCACCAGCTCAAGGTCGACTCCGTCGACGACCCGCGCATCGCCCAGTTCATCGAGGAGTACTGGCAGGGCGGCACCGCCCCCGAGCTCGGCGCCTCGTGCACGGGCATCGAGGGCCCCGGCAAGCTCTGACGTGTCCGGCTCCGACGAGACCGTCACCCGCCCGCGCCGCTGGCCGCTGATCGCGCTCGCGATCGTCCTGGTCGCCGGCCTGGCGTTCGCGATCGGCCGGTTCTCGACGTTCGGCGCGGCCCAGGGCGGCCCCAACGCCGCCGACATCGGCTTCGCGCGCGACATGCAGGTCCATCACGCGCAGGCGGTGGAGATGGCGCTGATCGTGTACCGCGACACCGAGGACGAGGAGGTGCGCCTCCTCTCCTACGACATCGCCACGGCGCAGTCGCAGCAGTCCGGCCAGATGTTCGGCTGGATCGAGGACTGGGGCGTGCCGCAGCACGGCTCGGATCCGCTCATGCAATGGATGTCCGAGGACGGCGGGCACGGCCACGGCGGCTCGTCGGCCCAGCCCGCGAGCGAGGACGAGCTGCGCGCGGCGATGGGAATGGCCGACGAGGACGAGCTCTCCGCGCTGCGCGAGGCGACCGGCACCGCGCAGGACTGCCTCTTCGCGTCCCTGATGATCCGCCACCACGAGGGCGCGATCGAGATGGTGGATGCGATCCAGCGGCTCGGCAGCGATCCCCGCGTCGCGCGCGTGGCGGGCGGCATGGCCGAGTCGCAGGAGCGCGAGATCCAGGCGCTCCGATCGGTGCAGGAGCGCCTCGGCTGCAGCTAGCCGGACTCGGGCGGTCGCTTCGGCTCGCAAGCTCGCTCAGCAACCGGCGGGGGACCACCGGCTGCTGAGCGAGGAACGAGTCGAAGCGACCGCCTGCGGCCTCAGCCCTTCGCCGACCCGGCGAGCAGGCCGCGGACGAAGTAGCGCTGCAGGAACAGGAACACCAGCAGCGGCACGATGATCGCGATGAACGCGCCGGCCGTCAGCAGGTGCCAGTCCTCACCGCGCGATCCCGTCATCTGCGCGAGGAGCTTCGTGATCGGCGCGACGTTTCCGTCGGCGAAGATCAGCGCCACGAGCAGGTCGTTCCACACCCACAGGAACTGGAAGATCGCGAACGACGCGATCGCCGGCATGCTGAGCGGCAGCACGATCCGGAAGAAGATCTGCCCGTGGCCCGCCCCGTCGACGCGCGCGGCCTCGATGACCTCGTGCGGGATCTGCGAGATGAAGTTGTGCAGCAGGAAGATCGCCAGCGGAAGGCCGAAGATCGTGTGTGCGATCCAGACCTGCGCATACCCCGCCTGCCCGAAGGCCTGGATGACCGGGAAGCCGAACAGCTCGCCCCGCGAGAACAGCTGCAGGAGCGGGATGAACGCCATCTGGATCGGCACGATCTGCAGCGCGAACACCAGCACGAACAGCAGGTTCCGCCCGCGGAACTCGATCCACGCGAAGCCGTATGCGGCGAGCGTGGCGATGATCAGCGGGATGATCGCTGCCGGAAGCGTGATCGCGAACGAGTTCACGAACGCGCCGAGCATCGTCAGCCCGCCCGTGCTCGAGTTGAGCGCCTCGCTGTAGTTGTCGGTCGTCCAGCCCCAGTTCTGCAGGGCCGTCCACCATCCGTTGCGCTCGATCTGCTGACGCGGCCGGAATGACGACACCAGCACACCGAAGGTCGGCACTGTCCAGATCGCCGCGATGATGATCGCCGCGATGGTCGCGACGGGCGACGTGAGCCGCCGCTTGGCGTCGCCGAGCACCGGCTTCCTGCCGTTCTTCGCCGTCGTGACGGCCTGGGTCGTCGCCACGACCTCCTCTGTGGCGGCCATCACCGCACCTCCCTCTGCGCCCGGAGCTGTCTCGCGTTGTAGATGACGAGCGGCAGCACGAGGATGAACAGGATGACGGCGTACGCCGCCGACCGTCCGGGTTCGAAGCTGCGGAACTGCTGGTACATCTCGTTCGCGAGCACCGAGGTGTTGTTGGCGCCGGCGGTCATCGTGCGCACGATGTCGAAGATCTTCATCGACGCGATGGCGATGGTCGTCAGCACCACGATCAGCGAGGGCCGGATGCCCGGCACGACGACGTTCATGAACCGCTCGAAGCCGTTCGCGCCGTCGAGCTCGGCGGCCTCGAGCTGCTCGGTCGGCACGCCCTTGATGGCGGCGGAGAGCACCACCATCGCGAACCCGGTGTAGATCCAGACGAACACGATGATCAGGAACAGCGTGTTCCACGGCTGCACCTGCAGGAACGGCACGGGGCTGCCGCCGAGCCACACGATCAGCTGGTTCACGAAGCCGATCTGCTCGGCGTCCGCCGGACGCGCCGTGTACATGAAGCGCCAGATGATCGACGCGCCCACGAACGAGATCGCCATCGGCAGGAACACGAGGATCTTGTAGACCCTCTCCCCCCGCGTCTTGTCGATGAAGTACGCGTACACGAGACCGATCACGGTCGAGAGCACGGGCGCGATCAGGACCCAGACGATCGTGTTCACGACGGTCCGGATCCCCTGCGGCTGCGTGAAGATCCACAGGAAGTTGTCGAAGCCGACGAACGCAGTGCCGCGCGAGTTCATCATCGACTGCGCGAAGGTCTGGATCACCGGGAACACGAGCCCGACAAGCAGCAGGATCAGCGCCGGAGCGAGGAACCCGAACAGCTGGAAGAGCGTTCCCGCCCCGTCGCGGGAGCGCAGGTCGAGCCAGAAGAACAGCGCGCCGAGCACCCCCGCCGCGATGATCGCCCATGTGTACGACTGAAGCGCCCACATGATGCCGAGCGGGATGAGCACGCACGCGGCGAGCCGGATGAGGGTGTACATCCGGCCCGCGCGCGGCGCGATCTCGATGAAGAAGAGCAGGATGCCGACCGCAGCGACGAACACCCCGATGATGATCGGGATCTCAAGCCACGGCGACAGTGTGCTCAACCATGTGAGGAATGACGCCATGGTCGTCGGCTGCTACTCGGCCGGCCAGCCTGATTCGATCTGCTCCAGCACCTGCGACGTCTCGGCTCCGTTCACCCAGTCGCGCATTCCCTGCCAGAACGAGCCGGAACCGACGACCGACGGCATCAGGTCCGAACCGTCGAAGCGGAACGTCGTCTCCTCGCTCTGCAGGATCTCGATCGCCTCCTTGAGGATCTCGCTCTGCGCGTTCTCCGGGTCGAGGCCCTTGTTGGCGCTGATCACACCGCCGAGCGAGACGCGGGAGTTCGCCCACTCCGGGCTGGACAGGTACTCCTGCACCTTGACCACAGCCTCCTCGTCGCTGAACGCGCCGACGATCTCGCCACCACCCGTGACGACCTCGCCCTCCGCGCTCGCGTCGTACGGCGGAAGCATAAACGCCCAGACGTCGCCGTCGGGGGCCACCTCGCCGCCGGCCTCGACGATGAAGCCGTCGAGGAAGGACGCCTGGTGGGTCACCATGCAGTCGCCCTCGACGAGTGCCGTCGCGACGTCACCGAAGGGCGTCGTGCCGATCGAGGCGACGTCACCGAAGCCGGCGTTGACGTAGTCGGGGTTGAGCAGGATCTTCGCGGTCTCGTCGAAGGCGCTCTTGATCTGCGGATCCGTGAAGGGCACCTCGTTCGCCACCCACTGGTCGTAGACGTCGGGTCCGGCCTGACGCAGGACGAGGTCCTCGATCCAGTCGGTTCCCGGCCATCCGGTCGCGGCGTCCGATCCGAAGCCGGCGCACCACGGCGGGTTGCCGGTCGCGTCGCGCATCTCCTGGGTGAGATCGAGCAGGCCCTGCCAGTCGGTCGGGACCTCCCAGCCGTTCTCCTCGAACACGCTCGGCTGGTACCAGACCCAGCCCTTCACATTCGCCATGAGGGGCGCGCCGTAGATCTTGTCCTCGAAGGTGGCGTAGCCCTCCCAGTCCTCCGCCCAGTTCTCGCGGAGGTTGTTCACGACGCCCTCGGGGGCCTCGAGCAGGTAGCCGCGGCTCGCCATGTCGGCGAGAAGACCGGGCTGCGGGAAGATCGCCAGGTCGGGCGGAGTGCCGCCCTGCGCACGCACGGCGATCTGGGCCTCGAACTCCTGCGACCCCTCGTACACGATGTCGATGTCGTTCTCCTCCTCCCAGTCCGCCCAGGACTGCTCGAGGAGTTCCTGCTCCGCGTCGATGATCGTGCCGTACACGGTCACCTGGTTGTCTCCGCCGCCGCCGCCATCGCCGCCGCCGTCTCCGCCGCCACCCTGCACTCCCGGGCCGCCGCTGCAGCCCGCGAGTGCGAGCACGGTGATCCCTAGGCCGGTGGTCGAGAGGATGAGCCTCTTTCGCCCTGCAGTCGACATCGTCTGCTCCCGTCTGTCGTCGCGCGATCCAGCCGCGCGCCTATCCCCCGGGTTCGGAGGTCCTTGTGCCGCCGACACTAGTAGCCCCCGGGATCGCGGACAACGATCCCCGAGTCACGGGAGTGTCACGGACTGGGCGGCCGCCCCCGCAGACGACGAAAGCCCCGGGAGATCCCGGGGCTTTCGCGCGAAGTGAATCCGAGTGGATTACTTGAGGGTCACCGTGGCACCGGCGGCCTCGAGGGCCTCCTTGGCCTTCTCGGCGGTCTCCTTGTTCGCACCCTCGAGCACGGCCTTGGGCGCGCCGTCGACGACGGCCTTCGCCTCGCCGAGGCCCAGCGAGGTGAGCTCGCGGACGGTCTTGATGACCTGGATCTTCTTGTCGCCGGCAGCCTCGAGGATGACGTCGAACGAGTCCTTCTCCTCGACCTCTTCGGCAGCGGCGCCACCGCCGGCACCGGCGACGGCGACGGGAGCGGCAGCGGTGACCTCGAACTTCTCCTCGAACGCCTTCACGAACTCGCTGAGCTCGATGAGGGTCAGTTCGGAGAACTGCTCGAGCAGCTCCTCGGTGGTGAGCTTCGCCATGATGTATCTCCTAGATAGATAAGTGGTTTGTGGGGATGAAACGCCGGCTGCTTACGCGGCCTGAGCGGTCTCGAGCTTCTCGCGAAGAGCGTCGATGGTGGCCGCAGCCTTGCCCATCGTGGCCTTCATCATGCCCGCCGCCTTCGCCAGCAGAACCTCGCGGCTCTCGAGCGACGCGTACGTGTTGACCTCGTCGGCGGAGAGGGCCTTGCCCTCGAACACACCGCCCTTGATCACGAGATGCGGGTTGGCCTTGGCGAAGTCACGCAGCGTCTTCGCGGTGGCGACGAAGTCACCGTGCACGAAGGCGATGGCCGACGGGCCCTTGAGGTCGTCGTCCAGCGAGTCGAAGCCCGCAGCCTTGGCGGCGATCTTCGTCAGCGTGTTCTTCACCACGGCGTACTCCGCGTCCTGACGGATGTTGTTGCGCAGCTCCTTGAGCTGGGCAACCGTCAGACCGCGGTACTCGGTCAGCAGGACGGCGTTCGAGCTCTCGAAAGACTTCGTGAGCTCGTTGACCGATGCATCCTTCTGCGCCATGGTCACTCCTTGGTGGGTACGAGATGCCTCACGGCGGTGAGGCACCGACCGAGAACCGCCCCGAAACGCAGAAAAGCTCCGGCGCAAGCGCACGGAGCTCAGATCGGAGATCTCATTCGTACACCTGCGCGGGCCCCTGCGATGCAGTGCTTCGATCGTTCCGCGCAAGCGCGAGAAGATGACCGGCGGTCTTCGGCTTCGACAAGCTTAGCATGCCGCGCGGGCGCCCCCGAACGTCAGTCGGACAGCGCGAGAGCGCGGAACATGTCGCGCTCACGCAGGCGCTCGCGGTTGGACGCCGGCGCGGGGACGACCTCCGCGACGGTCTTGCCGGTCGTGCGCTGGTAGAGCTCGTCGATGAGCCGCGTCGCCAGGCGGACGAGCTGTGCGATCTCGCGATCGTCGCGCTCGATCCACGTGCACTTGGGCTCGTCGTGGAGCGGCTGGAAGTCGCGGTGCTCCTCCCACGCGAACAGCGTGCGCTCGGCGCCGAGCACGTGCTGCTGCCACCAGACCTGCCGCAGATAGCTGCGCGGGATCGAGCGCCACGACTTGTTGGTCGTCTTGATCTCGGCGAGGGCGACCCGGCCCTGCGCATCCACCCCGATGCCATCCGGCGTCGCGAGGTGGCGCTTCTCGACGACGGCGTGGAACAGGGCGCTCGAGGGCTGGATGCCGTGCGTCGCCGCCACCCACGCGGCGATCTCCGGCTCGCGCCGGCGGCCGTGGTCCGTGTAGGAGTTGCCGGAGAAGCGCGAACCCATCAGCTTCTGGTCGGCGGCGCGGGCGATGGACTTCTCGCTCGCCGTCAGGGAGGCGACATCCGTCGCGGTGATTCCCCGGGCGCGAGCCCTCAGCCACGCGACCCGGTCGCGGGAGTCCGCGAGGATCCGGGCCTGCAGTTCGGGGGTCACCCATCGACCCTAACCCCGGCGGCCGACACCATCCTGACGCAACGCCCGCGGGTCGCCATCCGGCCTCCCCCACCGGCGCCGCGGATCTGTTTCACCGCCGAAACACCCGCGAGACATTGGACGGGTTGACTCTCGATACGAGGGATCGGGCGACGATGCACGATCCGCTGAACCGCCGAGAAGGGGACGATCGATGAGATTCCGCCCGGCACGCACGATCACTCCGCGCTCGGCAGGCCTCGCCGGCACACTGCCGGCGCCTCCCCCCGAGCAGATGCGCGCCGTCGTGTATGACGGCCCGGGTGACGCCTCCTCCCTGCGGGTGGAGACGGTCCCCGCACCGGTGCCGGTCATGGACGAGGTGCTCGTGCGCGTCGTCGCCGCCGGCGTGAACCCCATCGACGCGAAGACCCGCTCGGGCCGCGGGGTCTCCCACGCCGTCGGCGGCTACCCCGCCGTGCCCGGGTTCGACTTCTCGGGCGTTGTCGTCGCCTCGCCCTACGAGGCCCATCCCCTGCCTCCGGGAACCGCGGTGTACGGCATGGTGGCGGCCCCACGCACGCCGGGAAGCTACGCCGAGTACGTCGTCGCGCCGTCGCTGTCGCTCTCCGCGAAGCCGGCGTCGCTGTCGCACGCCGAGGCCGCGGGCGTGCCGCTCGCGGCCCTGACGGCGTGGCAGCTTGTCGTCGAGACCGCCCGCGCGCACGAGGGGCAGCGGATCCTGATCCACGCGGGATCGGGCGGTGTCGGCCACTTCGCCGTGCAGTTCGCCGCGTACTTCGGGGCCCACGTCACCGCCACGACGTCCTCGGCGAACGCCCCCTGGCTGCGCGAGCTCGGCGCCCAGGTCGTGATCGACTACACGACGACGCGCTTCGAGGACGTGGTGACCGACGTGGACGTCGTGATCGACCTCGTCGGCGAGGTGCACGCGCACACGGGGCGCCGCTCGCTCGGCGTGCTGCGCCCGGGCGGTCTCCTCGTCGTCGTCCCCACCGGCAGCTGGCCCGAGTACGCCGAGGCCGCCGCCGAGGCGGGAGTGCGCGCGACCAGCTTCAAGGTCACGCCCGACGGCACCGCGCTCGGGACGATCGGGCGACTGCTCGACTCCGGGGCGATCCAGGTCTACATCGAGAAGGTGTTCGAGCTCGAGGACGCCGCCGAGGCGCATCGGCAGCTCGAGCTCGGCCACACGCGCGGCAAGCTCGTGCTGCGGGTCTCCGCCGACTGATCCGGATCCCGCGGCTCAGTCCTGCTCGAGCGCGGCGCGGGCGGCGGTGACGACCGCCTCGCGGATGTCGGCGAGCAGCGGGGAGCGCAGGTTCCACTGCTGCCAGTACAGCGGGACGGTGATGCGCGGTCCGTCGAGACGCACGAGGCGGCCGGCGTCGAGCGATGCCTGCGCCTGCATCGGCGGCAGCAGGCCCCATCCGAAGCCGAGCCGCACCGCGGTCGCGTAGTCCTCCGAGGCGGGGACATAGTGCCGCGGCGGACGGGTCGGGTCGACTCCCCGCTCCTCGAGCCACTGCGTCTGCAGGTCGTCGGTGCGGTCGTAGTCGACGACGGGAGCTGCGGCGAGGGCGTCGAGCCCGGATCCCGCCGGGAACCAGCGCTCGATGAAGGCGGGCGATGCGACCGGGTGGTACACGGTCGATCCGAGGTCCGTGACCACGCAGCCGGCGATGGGGTCGCGCTGCGAGGTGACCGCGGCCGTCACCGTTCCCGCCTCGAGCAGTTCGGCGGTGTGATCCTGGTCGTCGCGGTGAAGCTCGAGCGCGATGTCGTGCGCGTGAAGCACCGGCTGAAGCGCGGGGAGGAACCACGTCGCCAGCGAGTCGGAGTTCACCGCGATCGGCACGTGCATCCGACCAGGGCCCTCGAGCCCGAGCTCCACGCCGGCGTCGTGGCCGAGCAGGGCGTACTGCCGCGCGAGTCGCACGACGACCGCACCGGCCTCCGTCGCCCGCGCCGGCTTCGCCCGCACGACGAGCACCCGGCCGAGCTGGCCCTCGAGAGCCCGGAGCCGCTGGCTCACCGCGGACGGCGTGATGCGCAGGCGCCGGGCGGCGCCGTCGAGGCTCCCCTCGTCGACGATCGCCGCGACGGTGGCGGCCAGATCGGGCGCGATCAACATGAAGCAGTCCTTAATCAAGCGAAGAATCTTGAACGTCGCTTTTGATCATCGCACGAACGCTCCTACCGTCGAAGGGTGCTCACCGCCCTCTTCGCCGGCCTCGGCCTGTGCCTCTCGCTGATCATCGCCCCGGGCGCGCAGAACGTGTTCCTGCTGCGGATGGGCGTGCAACGGCGCCACGTGGTCGCGCTCGCCGTGACGTGCCTGGTGAGCGACGCGATCCTGATCACGGCGGGCGTCGCCGGGTTCGGCGTGGTCGTCCAGCACATCCCGTGGCTGTTCGAGCTCGTGCGCTGGGGCGGCGTCGTCTTCCTGGCGGCGTACGGCCTGATGGCCGCCTGGCGAGCGCTGCGCCCGCAGGAGCAGTCGATCGTGCTCGACGAGCCGACGGCACCGGCCGCCGCTCCCGCATCCGACCTCGGTGGCGGCACCGCGACGCTGGTGCGCGTCGCCCAGACCGCACCCTCCCGCACGCTGGCGCCGGCGATCCTGTCGTGCCTGGCCATCACCTGGCTGAACCCGCACGCCTACCTCGACACGGTGTTCCTCGTCGGTTCGGTGTCGGCCGGCTACGGCGACCTGCGCTGGGTGTTCGGCGCCGGCGCCGTCGCGGGAAGCGCGATCTGGTTCTCGCTGATGACCGTCGCCGCACGCTTCGCGGCGCGCTGGCTGCGCTCCCCGCGCGCATGGCGCATCCTCGACGCCTTCATCGCCGTCGCGATGCTGCTGCTCGCCGCGGGGCTCGCCGTCGCCTGATCCGCCCGCCACGATGGAGGCATGACTCCTCGGCAGCTGTGCGTCCACGTCATCGTCCGCGGCCGGGTGCAGGGCGTGGGGTTCCGCTTCGAGACGCGCGCACAGGCCCGGCGCCTGGGCGTTGCCGGATGGGTGCGCAACCTCGCGGACGGCTCCGTGGAGGCCCTCGTCGAGGGCGAGGCCGCGGCCGTCGACGCGCTGCTCGCCTGGATGGAGCACGGGGCGGCGGGCGCCGCGGTGACGTCGCTCGACACCTCCCCGGCGGAGCCGACCAGTGCGAGCGGCTTCGAGATCCGTCGCACCGCCTGATCCGGATCATCCGGAAATGCGGAAGGGGCCCCGCCTGACGGCGGAGCCCCTTCTGCGATGCGCGTGTTACGCGATGACGTTGACGTCCAGCGGGATGCCGGGGCCGAACGTGGTCGACACGGCGCCCTTCTGGATGTAACGGCCCTTCGAGCTCGACGGCTTCAGGCGCACGATCTCGTCGAGCGCGGCCTGCAGGTTGGCGTCAAGCTGCTCGGCCGAGAACGACGCCTTGCCCACGATGAAGTGGACGTTGGCGTGCTTGTCGACGCGGAACTCGATCTTGCCGCCCTTGATCTCCTCGACGGCCTTGGCCGGGTTGGGGGTCACGGTGCCGGTCTTGGGGTTCGGCATCAGGCCGCGGGGGCCGAGGACCTTACCCAGCCGACCGACCTGGCCCATGAGCTCCGGCACGGACACAGCCGCGTCGAAGTCGGTCCAGCCGGCGGCGACCTTCTCGATGAGCTCGGTGCCGCCGACCTCGTCCGCACCGGCCGCGATGGCGGCCTCGGCCGCGGGGCCGTTGGCGAAGACGATGACGCGGGCGGTCTTACCCGTGCCGTGCGGCAGCATGACGGTGCCACGCACCATCTGGTCGGCCTTGCGCGGGTCGACCGAGAGCTTCAGCGCGACCTCGACGGTCGAGTCGAACTTCTTCGAGCCCGTCTCCTTCGCGAGGGCGACGGCCTCGGTGGGCGTGTAGAACTTGCCGGCCTCGAGCTTCTCGACGGCGGCGGCGTAAGCCTTGGACTTGGTAGCCATGTTGGTTATCCCCCTCAGTCCTCGACCGTGATGCCCATGGAGCGGGCGGTGCCGGCGATGATCTTCGAGGCGGCCTCGATGTCGTTCGCGTTCAGGTCGGGCTGCTTCGTCTTGGCGATCTCGGCGACCTGCTCCTTGGTGAGCTTGCCGACCTTGACCGTGTGCGGCGTGGCCGAGCCCTTCGCGAGGCCGGCGGCCTTCTTGATGAGCTCCGCGGCCGGCGGGGTCTTCAGAACGAACGTGAAGCTGCGGTCCTCGTAGACGGTGATCTCCACGGGGATGACGTTGCCGCGCTGCGACTCGGTCGCGGCGTTGTACGCCTTGCAGAACTCCATGATGTTGACGCCGTGCTGACCCAGGGCCGGGCCGATCGGCGGCGCCGGGTTGGCTGCACCGGCGTTGATCTGAAGCTTGATCAGGCCGGTCACCTTCTTCTTCGGTGCCATTTCCTCTTCCTCTCATCGAGCGGATGCCGGTTGCATCCGCTCTCCCGCACGCAGGACCATCCGGAGATCCGGATCCTGCGAGCGGTGTCGTTCGCGCAGACATGGCGCAAACCAGTAGATCTTAGCAGAGCAAGAGGAGGCCGATCCTGTGGATCGACCCCCTCGCGCTCGTGAGAAGAACTACACCATCTTGGTGACCTGGTCGAAGCTGAGCTCGACCGGAGTCTCGCGCTCGAAGAGCGAGACGAGGACCGTGAGCTTGCCGCTCTCGGGCTTGATCTCGCTGATCGTGCCGGGAAGGCCCGCGAACGAGCCCTCCTTGATCGTGATCGTCTCGCCGGTCTCGAAGTCGACCTCGGCGGGGATGACGCGGGCCTGCGTGGCGCTGCCCTTGGGGGCGCCGCTCTTGGCCTGAGCCTGTGCTTCCTTGATCTCGACGAGGGGCTTCAGCATGTTGAAGGCCTCCTCGAAGCGCAGCGGCGTCGGGTTGTGGGCGTTGCCCACGAAGCCGGTGACGCCCGGCGTGTGGCGCACGACCGACCAGGTGTCCTCGTTCAGCTCCATGCGCACAAGCACGTAGCCGGGGATGCGCACGCGCGTGACCATCTTGCGCTGGCCGTTCTTGATCTCGACGACGTCCTCCATCGGGACCTCGACCTGGTAGATGTCGTCCTCGACCTCGAGCGTCGACTTGCGCTGCTCGATGTTGGCCTTCACCTTGCGCTCGAAGCCGGCGTAGGAGTGGATGACGTACCACTTGCCCTCGAGCGAGCGCAGCTCCTGGCGGAACGCCTCGTACGGGTCGGCGTCTGCATCCGCGTCGGCGTCAGCCTCGTCCTCGTCGCCGTTCACGTCGGGGCCGTCGTACGGGGCGACCTCGGTGGCCTCGGCTGCCTCGCGCTCGGCGGCCTCCTCCTCCACGGAGTCGTTCAGCACCTCGGCGGCAGCCTCGACCTCTTCGGTCTCGTCGATGTTCAGGGCGTCGTTCACGATCGCGTCAGCCTCCGGGTCGTCGATCTCGATGTCTTCGTCGCTCACTTCGTCGTCCTCGTCATTCGGGCCGTCGATGTGCATCGCGAGGTGCTCGGCGGAGTCGCTGGCGTGCAGGTTGGCGTACAGGACGTTGCCCTCCTGGGCCTCGTCCTCCTCGCTCGACTGCTCGGCTGCCGGCGCCCAGTCGGCGTCGTCGACGTGCTTTTCAGACACTGGCGTTCATCTCTTCCGTTCAACGGCGGATGAGCGGGTGCGCTTCATCCGCATGCTCACCTGCCGGCGGGCAGGGCGAGCGATGCGTCAGCAGGTCAGGCCGGGACTCCGAAGACGACCGTCGTGACCCACGAGAAGAGGTAGTCGAGACCGTAGACAAGGGCCATCATCACGACCACGAATCCCAGCACGACAGCCGTGAACTTCAGCAGCTCCGAGCGGGTCGGAGTCACGACCTTGCGGAGTTCGGCGATGACCTGGCGGAAGAAGATCACGATCCGTGCGAAGAAGCCGGGCTTCTTCTCACCGCTCGTGCCTGCCGCGACGACGTCGCCGCTTGCTGCGTCCTGGACCATTGACTGCCTTTCGTGAGTCAGCTGACGCTGACGCGCAGGGCGGACAGGAATCGAACCTGCAACCTGCGGTTTTGGAGACCGCTGCTCTGCCAATTGAGCTACCGCCCTAGAGATCCGTCGGACCCCTGGATCATCCGCTCCCCCGCCCGTCCGGAAGCCGGGCACGGCGAAAGAATGCAGATGACAACTGCCACACAAGCATACGGCATGCCCTGAGACCCCGCGAACCGTGGGGGCGCCCGCGCGTGGCGCCGGACAGTGAGAGCGACGTCAGCCGTTCGGGAGGAACGTGTACTTCGTGGAGAGGTACTCGTGGATTCCCTCGAAGCCGCCCTCGCGGCCGACGCCGGACTGCTTGACGCCGCCGAACGGGGCCGCGGCGTTGGAGACGACGCCCGCGTTGAGGCCCATCATGCCCGTCTCGAGGCGCTCGATCATGCGGTGACCGCGCTGCAGGTCCTCGGTGTACACGTAGGAGACGAGGCCGTACTCGGTGTCGTTCGCGAGGCGCACGGCGTCGTCCT
Source organism: Microbacterium paludicola (assembly GCF_039529675.1). Taxonomy (NCBI): domain Bacteria; kingdom Bacillati; phylum Actinomycetota; class Actinomycetes; order Micrococcales; family Microbacteriaceae; genus Microbacterium; species Microbacterium paludicola. The sequence continues at coordinate 25,859 of NZ_BAAANG010000012.1, read as the reverse complement.
CCGTGGCGAACGTGGCGATCGCCAGCACGGGGCCGAAGATCTCCTCCCGCAGGATGGCGCTGCCGGGCTGGACGCCGGTGACCACCGTCGGCTGGTAGAACGTGCCGGGCCCGTCGACCCGCTCGCCGCCCGCGACCACCGTCGCGCCGCGCTGGGTCGCATCCGTCACGAGCTCGACGGCCTTGTCCACGGCGTCGGAGTCGATGAGCGGACCGATCTCGACCCCCTCCTCGGTGCCGCGGCCGATCTTCATCTTCGTCACGCGCTCGGTGATCCGCCTCGCGAACTCCTCGACGACCGACTCGTGAACGATGAACCGGTTCGCCGCGGTGCAGGCCTGCCCGATGTTGCGGAACTTGGCGAGCATCGCCCCCTCCACCGCCTTGTCGAGGTCGGCGTCCTCGAACACGACGAACGGGGCGTTGCCACCCAGCTCCATCGACACCCGCAGCACGCCCTCCGCGGCCTGCGTGATGAGCTTGCGGCCGACCTCGGTCGACCCGGTGAAGGAGAGCTTTCGCAGCCGCGGATCGGCGATGATCGGCGCCGACACCCGACTCGACGACGCCGACGTCACGACGTTCACAACACCCCTCGGAAGGCCCGCCTCCACCAGCAGCTTCGTGAAGAACAGCGTCGTCAACGGCGTCAGCTGCGGCGGCTTGATGACGACCGTGCAGCCCGCGGCGAGCGCCGGGGCGATCTTGCGCGTGGCCATCGCGAACGGGAAGTTCCACGGCGTGATGAAGAACGACGGACCCACCGGACGCTGGGACACGATGATCCGCCCCGTGCCCTCCGGGTTCGAGCCGTAACGGCCCGCGATGCGCACCGCCTCCTCGCTGAACCACCGGTTGAACTCGTTGCCGTACGTGACCTCGCCCTTCGCCTCCGCGAGCGGCTTACCCATCTCGATCGTCATCAGCAGCGCCACGTCATCCGCGCGCTCCCGCACCAGCTCGAACGCGCGACGCAGGATGTCGCTGCGCACACGAGGCGGCGTGTTCGCCCACTCCTCCTGCACCGCCACGGCCGCATCCAGCGCGGCGATCCCGTCCTCCTCGGTCGCATCCGCGACATGCGCGACGACCTCGTTCGTCGCGGGATCGCGCACCTGGAAGGTCTTCCCCGACGAGGAGTCGACCCATTCGCCCCCGATGAACAGGCGGGTGTCGACCTCGTCCAGCAGCGCCTTCTCGCGTTCGTTCACGGTTCTCCTCCGGATTCGCGTCTGTCTCAGTCCGCGATCGCGTCGGCGCCGACGCCGCAGACCGTCCTGCACTGCCGACATTACGCCTGCCGCCCAGGGCGGGCGCGCGGCCGTAACGCTCTCATGCGACGGGGCGTCAGCTACTACGCTCGTGCGTGTGACCGACCGCGCCCCCCTCTCCCGCAAGCTCTCCGCCATCGCCGAATCCGCCACGCTGAAGGTCGATGCAAAGGCGAAGGCCCTCAAGGCCGAGGGCAAGGCCGTCATCTCGTACGCCGCCGGGGAGCCCGACTTCGCGACGCCCGCGTTCGTCGTCGATGCCGCCGCCGAGGCGCTGAAGGACCCGGGCAACTTCCGGTACACCCCGGCCGCCGGCCTCCCCGCGCTGCGCGAGGCGATCGCCGCGAAGACGCTGCGCGACTCGGGCCTGGATGTCCCCGCGTCGCGCGTCGTCGTCACCAACGGCGGCAAGCAGGCGGTGTACCAGGCGTTCCAGGCGGTCGTGAACCCCGGCGACGAGGTGCTGCTCCCGGCGCCGTACTGGACCACCTACCCCGAGGCCATCCGCCTCGCCGACGGCGTGCCCGTCGAGGTGTTCGCGGGCGCCGACCAGGACTACAAGGTCACGGTCGAGCAGCTCGAGGCGGCGCGCACCGACCGCACCACCGTGCTGGTGTTCGTGTCCCCCTCGAACCCGACCGGATCCGTCTACACGCCGGAGGAGACGAAGGCGATCGGCGAGTGGGCGCTCGCCCACGGCATCTGGGTGATCAGCGACGAGATCTACCAGAACCTCGTCTACGAGGGCGCCCGCGCCATGTCGATCGTCGAGGCCGTCCCCGACCTCGCCGAGCAGACCATCCTGCTCAACGGCGTCGCGAAGACCTATGCGATGACCGGATGGCGCGTGGGCTGGATGGTGGGGCCCGCCGATGCGATCTCGCTCGCGGCGAACCTGCAGTCGCACCTGTCGAGCAACGTCAACAACGTCGCCCAGCGCGCGGCCCTCGCCGCGCTGACGGGCTCGCAGACGGATGCCGAGGAGATGCGCGTGGCGTTCGACCGCCGCCGCCGTCTGATCGTCGGAGAGCTGTCGAAGATCCCCGGCGTCGAGGTGCCGAACCCGCTGGGTGCGTTCTACGTGTACCCCGACGTGCGCGGCCTGCTGGGTCGCGAGTGGGCGGGCCGCACCCCGACCACGTCGCTGGAGCTCGCCGACCTCATCCTCGACGAGGCCGAGGTCGCGGTCGTGCCCGGCGAGGCGTTCGGCCCCAGTGGCTACCTGCGCCTGTCGTACGCCCTGGGCGACGACGCCCTGCTCGAGGGCGTGCAGCGCCTGCAGCGCCTGTTCAGCTGACCCTCCTTCCGCACGGTCGTCCGCGTCCGCGGGCGGCCGTGCGCCGTACCATCCTCATCGGAGAGACATGGCTCGTTCCCTGATCACGGGCACCCCGTGGCGCGTCATCCTGCTGTACTCGGTGCCGCTGCTGCTGGGAAACATCGTGCAGCAGGCGTATCAGATCGCCGACACGATCGTCGTCGGCCGCTACCTCGGCGTCGACTCCCTCGCCGCCGTCGGCGCGACGGGAAGCCTGCTGTTCCTGCTGCTCGGATTCGCCTGGGGCCTCACGAGCGGCTTCGCGATCCCCACCGCGCAGGCGTGCGGGGCGCAGGATGACGCCGCCGTGCGCCGCTCGGTCGCGGCCGGCACGATCCTGACCGCGATCGTCACGGTGATCATCACCGTCGCTGCCCCGCTGATCGCGGCGCCCGCGCTCGCGCTGATGCAGACGCCCGCCGAGCTCATGGACGAGGCGACCGTGTTCACGCAGATCAGCTTCCTGGGCGCCGCGGCGATGATGTTCTTCAACTACCTGTCGGCGATCATCCGCGCCATCGGCGACTCGCGCACGCCGCTGGTGTTCCTCACTGTCTCGTGCGTGCTGAACATCGCGCTCGTCCTGCTGTTCGTCGGCGTGCTCGACTTCGGCGTGGCCGGTGCGGCGCTGGCGACGGTGCTTGCGCAGAGCGTGTCGGTGCTGCTGTGCCTCGACTACGTGCGGCGCCGCCTGCCGGTGCTTCACGTGCGACGCGAGGACTGGCGCGCGGCACGCGATGATCTGCGCGAGCACCTGCGCCTCGGCCTGCCGATGGGCTTCCAGGCGTCGATCATCGCGATCGGCACGATCACGGTGCAGGTCGCGCTCAACACGCTCGGCACCGAGGCGGTGGCGGCGTACACGACCGCGTCGCGCATCGACAGCCTGGCGATCGCGCTGCTGCAGTCGCTGGGCCTCGCCGTGTCGATGTACGCGGCGCAGAACCTCGGCGCCCGCCGCCCCGACCGCATCCGTCGCGGCGTCTCGCAGGCGACCGGGCTCGCGGTGGCCGCCGCCGTGCTGCTCGGCCTGTTCATGATCCTCCTCGGTGCGCCCATCGTGCGGGTGTTCGTCGGCGACGGCGCGGACACCGTCGTGGAGCTCGCGCACGGGATGCTGATCATCAACGGCGCCGCCTACTCGCTGCTCGGCGTGCTCTTCGTGATCCGCGGCGCCCTGCAGGGACTCGGCCACACGCTCATCCCGACCGTCACGGGCATCGTCGAGCTCGTGATGCGCACCGCCGCCGCCGTGGTGCTCGGCGGCCTGATGGGCTTCATGGGGGTCGCGCTCAGCAACCCGCTGGCCTGGCTCGGCGCCGTCGCGCTGCTGATCCCGTCCTACGTCAGCGCGCACCGCAAGCTCGCCACCATGCGGGTGGACCCGCGCGAGGTCACCCCGACCACGACGATCCCCGTGATCGGCCCCACCGACGGCTCGATGGTGGTCGACGCGGTCGTGACCTCGCCGATCCCGGTGATCCGCCGCCGGCGCTGACGGACGTCGCGAGCGACAGGATGGGCTAGAGCTCGACGCCGACGAGCACCGGCTCGGGCATCAGCACGATGCCGAACTCCGCGGCGACGCGGCTCTGCACAAAGCGGGCGAGCTCGCCGACCTCGCCGGCCGTGGCGCCGCCGCGGTTCGTGAGGGCGAGCGTGTGCTTCGTCGACAGCGATGCGCGCGAGCGCGGCAGCGAGAAGCCCTTCGGCAGCCCCGAGTTCTCGATCAGCCACGCGGCGCTGACCTTCACCTGCGTCTCGGTCCGCGCCGGCGGCGGGACGTAGCCGTCCCACTGCGACAGCGGGATGACCGACACCGCGTCGACCGTGGGCGTCATCGGCCACCGCGGGCATTCGGCGGGAAGAGTGCGGGAGACCGCCTCGGAGACGATCGGGTTGTTGAAGAAGGATCCGGCGCTGTGCGTGTCGTGATCCGGCTCGTTCAGCACCATCCCCTTGCTGCCGCGGATGGCGAGCACGGTCTCGCGGATCCAGGATCCGGACACCGCCTGATCCGGTGTCAGCCCGAGGGCCGACCGCAGGCGCGCATCCGCGACCGGGCGCGCCTCGTGCCCCACCCGCGCGAGGTCGATCGTGAGCGAGAGCACAACGGCCGAACGCGGCGCGACCGACCCGTAGTGGTGCTTGAGCACCGACGTTCGAGGCCCGAGGCCCAGCTCGGAGGCCGGCACCGTCGAGACGTCGCCGGTGGCCTCGTCGATGAGCTCGACCTCGACGAGCGTCTGCACGATCTCCTGGCCGTACGCGCCGACGTTCTGGATGGGGGCCGCTCCCGCGGTGCCGGGGATGCCCGACATCGCCTCGATGCCGGCGAGCCCCTGCGACACGGTCCACGCGACGAGCTCGTCCCAGTTCTGCCCGGCCTCCACGCGCAGCCGCACGAAGCCGTCCCGCGCACCCGGGATCTCCTCGAAGCCGGACGTCAGGATCCGGATCACCGTGCCGGGGAACGGCTCGTCTCCGGCGAGCAGGTTGGATCCGCCGCCGAGAACGAACCAGGGCTCGTCGCCCGTCTCCCAGACGTCGCGGAGCGCCGCGACGAGCTCGTCGCGCGTGTGCGCGTCGACCATGCGCGCGGGCGCGGCACCCACGCGCAGCGTCGTCAGGTCCCGCAGCGGGATCGGGGCGACCTCGGGCATCACGCCCTCCGGACGCGCACCTGCGCCTTGCCGAGCACGCTGGTGCCGCCGAAGGTGACCGTGAGGTCGATGCGGGCGGTCTGGTCGTCGACCTGGCCGACCTTCGCCGAGACGGTCACATCCGCGCCGGTCTCGGCATCGACGACGACGGGCTTGCTGAAGTTCACGGCGTAGTCGACGATCCGGCCGGCGTCGCCGAGCCACTCCCCGATCGTCGCGACCGCGAGGCCCATCGTGAGCATCCCGTGCGCGAGCACGCCGTCGAGGCCCACGCGGGCGGCGACGTCGTCGCGGTAGTGGATCGGGTTGAAGTCTCCCGACGCTCCCGCGTAGCGCACGAGCGACTCGCGCGTCAGGTGGACGGTGCGCTCGGCGATCACGTCGCCGACGGTGAGCTCGCTCACTCTTCTCCCCCGATCAGCAGCACGGACGTCGCCGTGACGATGTGGTCGCCCTCGGCGTCGAGGATCTCTGTCTCGCTCGTGACCATCGCCCCCGCGCCCATCGCGCGGACGCCCGTGACGGTCATCCGGCCCGTGACCTCGTCGCCGGCGACGATGGGCCGGGTCCAGCGGAAGCTCTGCTTCGCGTGGATCGTGCGCTCGAGCACGATGCCCGAGTCGGGCTCCGCGAGCAGCTGCTGCATTGTCAGGTCCTGGATGACCATGGCGAATGTCGGTGGGGCTACGACGTCGGCGTAGCCGAGCGCGGCCGCGGCCTCCGGGTCGTGGTGCTCCGGCGCATCGGCGAAGACGGCGCGGGCGAACTCGCGCACCTTCTCGCGGCCGACCAGGTACGGCGGCGTCGGCGGGAACTCACGACCGAGCAGTTCGGGATTCACTGGCACCACCCGATCCTATCGACCGAGCGCTGGTCGCTCACCGGTCAGGCGGGCCTGCGGGCGACGACCGTGAACGTGCTCGGCACGCGGTCGCGCTCGTCCTCGGGCCACGCGTAGCCGCCCGGCACCTCGACCATCCGGTCGCTGAAGCGCCACGGCAGGGTCGTGTCCTCGTCGAGCCGCAGGATCTGCAGCCCGGCACCGATGAGCGCGTTCACGACCTCGGACAGCGGATGCGGCCACTCGTAGGTGCGGGTGCTGGCGAGGGTGCCGTCGCCGGCGTAGGTGGTCTCCTCATCCCACTGCTGCGCCTGCCCGTTCGGGAAGTATCGGTACCGGATCTCGAGCCCTTCGGCGTTCTCGTCGAGCGAGTACAGCGCCGGATGACCGTCGCGGATGTAGAACAGGCCGCCCGCGCGCAGCAGCCCCGCGATCTGCGCGGCCCAGCGATCGAGATCGGCCAGCCAGCAGATCGTGCCGACGCTGGTGTAGACGAGGTCGAAGTCGCCGGTCACCGCCGCGCGGGCCTCCAGCACGTCGCTGTGCACCCACGTCGCGTCGGCCGCCTGGCGCTCGAAGAGGCGCGCGGCGGCGGCGAGCGCCTCGGGCGAGAAGTCGACGCCCGTGACGGTCGCGCCGGCCCGCGCGAGCGAGAGGGTGTCCGTGCCGATGTGGCACTGAAGGTGGCAGACGTCGAGGCCCGCCAGGGACGGAAGGAAGCGCTCGAGCGCGACGAGGTCGTGCCGCACCACGTCGGACAGGTGCGTCGGGTCGTCGTACGCCTCGAGCCCGTACGCCTTCTCGTGAAGAGCCACCCGCTCCTCCCAGTTCGCGAGGTTCGCCTCGCGCGCCTCGTGCCACTCGACCGCCGCGTCTTCTCCTGCCATGCATCGAGCGTATGGCCAGGTGGAGCCCGTAAGCTGTCGCGCGTGTTCTGGATGGATCGAGGCCCCGTCGGGGCGGAGGAGGTCGTCGGCGCGTCTCGCGCCGGCAGGAGCTGACGCGCACCCTCGCGCGCTCCTCGGCTGAACCAGCCGCCCGGCTCCGGCCGTCCCCTTCCCGCCGCACGCGGCGACATCCGGGTGCTCCGCACCCTCACTCACAAGGACACATCCATGCTTCCCGTCACCGAGCGCGACATCCGCGCCTCCTTCGTCAACGCCAGCCGCAAGGAGGTCTCCGACCTCACCCTGCCCGCCGGCTTCGCCGACCTCGACTGGGATCGGCTCGACTACCTCGGCTGGTCCGACCCGAAGTTCCCGCGCCGCGCCTACGCGGTCGTCGAGCTCGACGGCCGGCTTGTCGGCATGCTGCTGCAGCAGGCCGAGCAGCGCACGTCGGCCCGGGCCCAGTGCTCGTGGTGCGAGGACGTCATGCTGACAAACGACGTGCAGTTCTTCGCCGCACGCAAGGCGGGGCCCGCCGGCCGCAAGGGCGACACCGTCGGCACGCTCGTGTGCGCGAACTTCGGCTGCTCGGCCGTGGTCCGCAAGCTCCCGCCGCTCGCCTACGAGGGGTTCGACCGCGAGGCGGCGCGCGACGAGCGCATCCGCCGCCTCGGCGAGCACGTCCGCGCGTTCGCGCGCGCCCTCGGCGCCTGAGGATCTCAGATCAGGCCCAGGGCGGCGACGGCGTCGCGCTCCTCGATCAGCTCGGCGACCGACGCGTCGATCCGGGCCCGCGAGAAGTCGTCGATGTCGAGGCCGGGCACGATCCGCCACTCGCCGCCCTCGGCCGTGACCGGGAACGAGCAGACGAGCCCCTCCGGGACGCCGTACGAGCCGTCGGACGGCAGTGCGGCGGAGGTCCAGTCGCCCGGCGCCGTGCCGAGGGTCCAGTCCCGCACGTGGTCGATCACCGCGCTGGCGGCGGAGGCGGCCGACGACGCCCCGCGCGCCTCGATGATCGCCGCGCCGCGCTTCGCGACGCCGGGGATGAAGTCGTCCTCGATCCAGGAGCGGTCGAGCCAGGCCGCCGCGGGCTCGCCCGCCACGAGCGCGTGGGTCAGGTCGGGGTACTGCGTGGCCGAGTGGTTGCCCCAGATGGCGACGCGCGACACGTCGGCCACCGGCACGCCGAGGTGCCCCGCCACCCGGCTGAGCGCGCGGTTGTGGTCGAGGCGCGTCATGGCGGTGAAGCGCCCGGCCGGCACGCTCGGCGCGTGCCGCTGCGCGATGAGCGCGTTGGTGTTGGCCGGGTTGCCGACGACCAGCACCCGCACATCGTCCGCGGCGGCGGCCTCGATCGCCGCGCCCTGCGGCCCGAAGATGCCGCCGTTCGCCTCGAGCAGGTCGCCGCGCTCCATCCCCGGCCCCCGCGGCCGCGCGCCCACCAGCAGCGCGATGTTCGTCCCTTCGAACGCGACGCGGGCATCGTCCGTGATGTCGACGCCCGCCAGCAGCGGGAACGCGCCGTCGTCGAGCTCCATGGCGGTGCCCTCGGCCGCCTTCAGGGCCTGCGGGATCTCCAGCAGCCGCAGCCGGACGGGCACATCCGGCCCGAGCATGTCTCCCGCGCCGATGCGGAACAGCAGCGCGTAGCCGATCTGACCGGCCGCGCCGGTGACCGTGACGGTGACGGGTGTGCGGGACATCGCGGATCCTCCTGAGGCCGGCCGGATGCTCTCATCCTGCCCCGCCGCGTGCCGCCCGTCGAGGGCGGCGGAGGTCAGTCGTCCTTCGGCTTGCGGCTCGCGCGGATCGCGCGCTGCGTCATCTGCACGAGGATCAGCGTGAGGAACACGACGAACAGGATGTTCGCGAGCTGCGGGTCGATCGCACCGGCAGTCAGGGCGCCCAGCGGGGTGGTGATGCAGGCGGCGACGCCGATCCCGAGCCCGGCCACGAGATCGACGTTCTTGTGACGGATGTTGCCGATCGTGCCCGAGATGGTGGTCGGGATCATCATGAGCAGCGACGTGCCCTTGGCGATCAGGTCGCTCGCCCCGAACAGCAGGATGAGCACCGGCACGACGACGATCCCGCCGCCGACGCCGATGAGGCCCGACATCACGCCCGTCACCAGGCCGGTCAGGACGAGGGCCGCGCCCGACCAGAAGGTGAGGTGCAGCTCGGCGTCGCGCGACGGGATGACGAAGAACAGGCTGACCATCACCACGATCAGGAAGCCGACGAAGATCCACCGCAGCAGCGGCTCGGACAGGCGGTTCAGCAGCCGGGTGCCGAGCTGGGCGCCCACCACCGCGCCCGCGGCGAGCAGCAGGGCGGCGATCCAGTCGACGTCGCCGTGAACCGCGTAGGTGATGACTCCGACCGCGGCGATCGGCATGATCGCGGCCGAGGAGGTGCCGGAGGCGAGGCGCTGCCCGAAGGCCGCCAGCATCACGAGCAGAGGGACGATGACCGTTCCGCCGCCGACGCCGAACAGTCCGGACAGGAACCCGGTGAGGAGGCCGATGGCCGCGTAGGTCAGCAGGGCACGGGGTCCGCGGGAGCGGAGGGCATCGATCACCGTGCCACCCTACCGGGCGGATGTGACGGTCCCGTTTATCGCACATCGTCTCCCGGAGGGCAAGAGCCTTGAGTGGATGATCCGCCCCGCCGGACAGTTGACCGACACGAGCGAGACAGGAGGCGCGATGAAGGCGATGGTGTACCGCGGCCCGTACAAGGTGCGGGTGGAGGAGAAGGACATCCCCCCGATCGAGCATCCGAACGACGCGATCGTGCGCGTCACGCGCGCCGCGATCTGCGGATCGGATCTTCACCTGTACCACGGCATGATGCCCGACACCCGCGTGGGCACCACGTTCGGGCACGAGTTCATCGGGGTCGTCGAGGAGGTGGGCCCGTCCGTCGAGAACCTGCAGGTGGGCGACCGCGTGATGGTGCCGTTCAACGTGTACTGCGGCTCGTGCTGGTTCTGCGCCCGTGGCCTGTACTCGAACTGCCACAACGTGAACCCGAACGCCACGGCGATCGGCGGCATCTACGGCTACTCGCACACCTGCGGCGGCTACGACGGCGGGCAGGCCGAGTACGTGCGCGTGCCGTTCGCGGATGTCGGCCCGAGCGTCATCCCCGAGTGGCTCGACGACGACGACGCGCTGATGCTCACCGATGCCCTGCCGACCGGATACTTCGGCGCGCAGCTCGGCGACATCGCCGAGGGAGACACGGTCGTGGTGTTCGGCGCCGGCCCCATCGGGCTCTTCGCGGCGAAGTCGTCGTGGCTCATGGGCGCCGGCCGGGTGATCGTCGTCGACCATCTGGAGAACCGCCTCGCCAAGGCGCGCGAGTTCGCGCACGCCGAGACGCTGCACTTCGGCGAGCACGACGACATCGTGGTCGCGCTGAAGAAGGCGACGGATCATCTCGGGGCGGATGTCGCGATCGATGCGGTCGGCGCGGAGGCCGACGGCAACCTCACCCAGCACATCACCGCGGCGAAGTTCAAGCTGCAGGGCGGCTCGCCCGTGGCGCTGAACTGGGCGATCGATTCCGTGCGGAAGGGCGGCAACGTCTCGGTCATGGGGGCGTACGGCCCGCTGTTCTCGGCCGTGAAGTTCGGCGACGCGATGAACAAGGGCCTCACGCTGCGGATGAACCAGTGCCCCGTCAAGCGCCAGTGGCCGCGGCTGCTCGAGCACATCCGCAACGGCTACATCACGCCGAGCGAGATCATCACCCACCGGCTGCCCCTCGAGGACATCGCCGAGGGCTACCACATGTTCTCGGCGAAGCTCGATGGCTGCATCAAGCCCGTGATCGTGCCGAGCGCCGCCTGAGACGAGCGAGGAAGGAGAACGACATGCCGTACACCGCTGAGGACCCGAGGCACTGGTCTCCCGACGAGCTGCGCGCGCGCATCCCCGGCTGGGGCGTCGACGCCGACCCGGCCGACCGGCCGTCGTACCCGAAGCAGCGGTTCGCGCCCGGAGAGACCGGCGCGCACTGGGAGCTGCCCGAGCAGCAGCCCGAGCGCACGCCGCGGGAGAGGTCGATCGAACACGCGCGGCTCACGCCGGTGTTCGGGACCGCCGCTCCCCTGCACGGACTCTCGGGGGCGATCCGGCGATTCGCGTACGCCCGGTTCAGCGAGGGCCGCGCCGCGCACTGGCTGCTGCTGATCGTCGGCGACCGCGTCGACGCCGTCGAGAGTCACCTGCTGTCGGTGGCGAAGGGACGGCCCGACAACCCGATCACGCAGACGGGGATCCTGAGCGAGGGGCGCCGCCACGGTGTCGCCTCGCGCTTCGGCACGCGGCGGGCGGATGTGAAGCACCACTGGCTGGATCCGATCATCGTGGCCGGGCCGTGGGTGCTCGCCGCCTGGAGCGTCGTCTCGCTTCTGCGGAGGACGATCGGCCGCCGCTGAGCGGTGTGGCCGACCGGATCAGGACGGATGCGGCCGCCCGCGGTCGTCTCCCTGATCGTCGTCGGCGTCGGCATCCGGATCGGTGAACCCGGCGAAGTCCGTCTCGCCGTGCTCGGTGGCGAGACGATCGGCGTCCTCGTGGTCGAGATTGGCAGCGTCGCCCTGCGCGCCGCCATTCGATCCGTGGTGGTCCGGGAGGCCCTCGTGTTCGGTGCTCATGCCGGCACGCTATGCGTGCGATGCCGGCCGCGGGATGGGGTTGCCGACAGGCGCGGGACGTGCAACCACAGTCCGGGACGTGCTCAGCCCTCGGCGGGCCCCTCGTCCTTCACGGCCGAGATCTCGAACTCGAGCGTGATCTTCTCCGACACGAGCACGCCGCCCGTGTCGAGCGCCGCGTTCCACTCGAGGCCGAAGTCGCGGCGGTCGAGGCGTCGGGTGCCCTCGAAGCCGGCGCGCAGCTTGCCGAACGGGTCGCGCTCCACGCCCGTGAAGGCCCGTGGGATCGTGACCTGGCGCGTGACGTCGCGAATCGTCAAGTCGCCGACCACGTTGAGCGCGTTCTCGTCGACCTCGTCGATCGCGGTGCTGCGGAACACGATCTCGGGGTAGGTCTCGACGTCGAAGAAGTCGGCGCTGCGCAGGTGCTCGTCGCGCTGCTTGCTGCGGGTGTCGATGCTGGCGGTCTGCACGCGCACCTCGACCCACGACTCCTCGGGGTTGTCGACATCCAGGTGGATGCGGCCGTCCACGTCGTTGAAGGCGCCGCGCACCTTCGTGACCATCGCGTGCCGGGCCGAGAACCCGATCCGGGTGTGATCGGGGTCGAACAGCCAGTCACCGCTCAGGGAAGCGTCGAGTGCAGTCATCGTTCTCCTCGGGTGAGAATCCGTGCGCACCCTTGCCTGCACGTCCGCCCAAGGCTACCGTGCACCGTCCCGCGATGTCCCGGGATTCAGTACAATGCCGCAGAAACGACACCACCTCCGAAATCCCTGATCGAATCAGGTTTCGGAGGTGTTGACCTGTAGCAGGAGCGGGGCTTGAACCCGCGACCTCACGATTATGAGTCGTGCGCTCTCACCAACTGAGCTACCCTGCCATTCGCATCTCGGTCGCAAGATGTCGAGAGCCCCGAGTCAGGATTGAACTGACGACCCCTTCCTTACCATGGAAGTGCTCTGCCACTGAGCTATCGGGGCGTGCTGCCCGCGCCGGGGCAACCACACGAGGATATCATCCTCAGGGCCAGGACTCGAAACGAGTCCCCGCCCGCGCGCGTCTCACTCGTCGGAGGCGCTCGCGACCTCTTCCTCGGCCGCGTCGGTCTTCGGGTAGTGCGTTCCGGCGTACTGCTGCAGCCACGGCATCGGGTCGATCGCCTGGTTGTTCGGCAGGCGCAGCTCGAAGTGGAGGTGCGCGCCGAACGAGCGGCCCGTGTTGCCGACGAGGCCGATCACGTCGCCGACCTCGACCTGCTGGCCCTGGCTGACGCGCAGCGAGCCGTACTGCATGTGCGCGTAGTGGCTCGTGATCATCTCGCCGTCGATGACGTGGTCGATGTACACGTTCACGCCGTAGGCGCCGCCCGACTCGGTGGCGATGCGCACCGTGCCGTCGGCGATCGCCTGAACCGGCGCCCCGTTGCCGGGGGTGAAGTCGATTCCCTCGTGGAGGCGACCCCAGCGCTGTCCGAACGAGTACGACTTGCTCGTGCCCAGGGCGATCGGCCACTGGATGTCGGCCGTCGGGTCGTTCACGTAGAAGGCGTTCGCCGTGTTGATGCCGGTGACCTCGGCGAGCTCCGCGAACGTGGCGGTCTCGTAACCACCCGAGCTCTGCACCTCGGCGTTCTTCACCTCGGCGGGGGCCACGAATGCCTGGATCTGCTGCTCCGCCTCCTCGGCGGCGGCGATCGAGACGCCGGCCGCGGCCGAGGCGCTCTTCGTGGGCGCGAGAGCAGAGAAGGGAGTGGTCATCCCCACGGCGAGAAGTCCGACCACGCCGAAGGCGCTGATCGAGGCCGTCAGCGTGGCGACGCGGCGGACGGTGGTGGGCCGGCTGCGGTGCGCGGGGCGCGCCTTCGCCTGCGGAGCCGGACGCGGCTCATCCGAGGCGATCGGGGTCTCGCCCGTGAAGTTCAGGGCACGTGCCGCCTCGATGAAGAGATCGACGGGCTCGTCCGCCGGCTCTTCGGCCGTGGCGGCCTCGATGACCTCGGCCACGGGCTCCTCGGCGACGCGCGGCGCCTCGGCGGCGGGCTGCTCGACCGCGGGCTCGTCGGCGATGGCGGGCTTCTTCGCGGCGGCGGGCGCCTCGGTCGAGAGGAACGGCAGGTGCAGCACGGGCTCGCTCGGCACGGGGACCGCGGGCACGGCCGCGGCGGAGCGCACACGCGAGGACCGACGAGTGAGGGGCGCGACCTCGGCGAGCATCTCGGGCAGGGGCTCCGAGGCGTTCATCGCGTTCTGCGGCGCGCGGGCACGAAGCTCACGGCGGGACAGCGGCGCCTCGGCTTCCGGGCGCGGTGCTGCGACGCGACGTGAGCGGCGCGTGGGCGCGGACTCAGACGGGGGGACGTCGAAGGGCACAGAGAGACTTTCGGGTTGGTGCGCCGAGGCACTTGGGGAGGGTCGGCGCGGAGCACGGGTTCATCGTCGTCCGTCTCGGGTGACAGAGTAACGATTGGGTAAACACTAACCGGTTGCGACTGAAAACGCCATGTGCGGGATTCCCTGTGGACGGGACCGGGGTCGGCAGCCCGCTGGGGACGGCCGAGCGGGCGTCATCCGAGGATCCGCTCGCGCAGACGCTCGTAGAGTTCCGGCCCGCCGGTGATCGCCAGGTGCCGGCCGAACTCGTCGGGCGAGAACCATCCGGTGCGTCCGCCCGCCTCGTCCACCAGCAGCCGCCCCGCGGCGATGTCCCACGGCCGAAGGCCGCGCTCGAAGTACCCGTCGAGGCGCCCCGCCGCGACGAAAGCGAGATCCAGCGACGCGGCGCCGATCCGGCGGATGTCGCGCGCGAGCGGCATAGCCCGTTGCAGCACCTCGATGTCGCCGGCATGAGTGCGCGGGTCGTAGCCGAGCCCGGTTCCGAGCAGCGCTCCCGCCGGCGCGTCCGTGTTCACCTGCAGCCGGATGTCGCCCAGCCAGGCCCCCTCGCCCTCCGCAGCGCGGAACGTCTCGCCGAGGGTGGGAGCGTGAACGACGCCGGCGAGCGCGCGCCACTCCCCCGGGTCGACCGAGCCGCTCACCGCGGCGATCGAGACGGCCCAGGACGGGATCCCGAACGCGTAGTTGACGGTGCCGTCGATCGGATCGACCACCCAGGTGATGCCACTCGTGCCCTCGGCATCGCCCGACTCCTCGCCGAGGAACCCGTCCTCGGGCCGCGCCGCCGCAAGGCGGCTGCGGATGAGGGCCTCGACCTCGCGGTCGGCCTCGGTGACGATATCGGCGAGCGTCGACTTCGAGGCCGCGATCGCGACCCCCGCGACGCGTCGGCGGTGGGCGAGCTCGCCCGCCTCCTCGGCGATGGCGCGGGCGATCTCCTGCAGTTCGAGCGGCGAGGTCATGCCTTCACGGTATCGGGGCCGGATGACGGCCCTCCGTGCGGGCGCTCAACGCGGGGGCATATGCCCACCCTGGTCACCCGGGTACGGCGGGACCGGCGGGACCGGGGGCTGCGGCGCCGGAGGCACCGGCGGCACGGGCTGCTGCGGCATAGGCGGCTGCTGCGCGGGGGGCTGCTGCTGCATAGGGGCCTGCGGAGCCGGGGCCGGCGCCTGGAACGCCGTGGGGACGCCCGTGTAGTAGGCGTTCCAGTCGGGGGAACCGTCGGGCATCACGGGAAGCGGCGTGCGTCCGTCCGCGTAGGTCGGCCACTGCTGAAGCTGCGGCGCCGCCTGCGGCGCGCCGTAGCCCGGTGCCGCGGCGTACGGGGCGGGGCGCGGCTTCTTCGGCGCGAACAGGGCGTTGAGCAGCGGGATCATCAGCGTGCCCACGACGGCGAGGATCGCGAGGGCGACCACCAGGCGCCAGTAGAACTCGTGGAAGTCGAACGTGTCGGCGAAGGCGAGGAAGAAGAGGAGCATCAGCACCAGCGCGCCGGTGAGCGCGGTCGTGGCGATGGTGATGGCGCGGGTGAACGTGGTGACGTGGCGCTGGTGCGCCTTCCACAGGAAGTGCTGCGTCCACACCGCGAGCTGCACGAGACCGATCGCGAGCAGCAGATGCCAGATGCGCTCGGCGACGTTCTCGTCGGTGTAGGTGCCGCCGTACCCGTCGTCGACGACCTCGAAGGGGGCCCAGATCTTCACGGCGCCGACAAGCAGCACGAGCACCCAGCCGACCATGCTGGCGAGCACGAGCCACGGGGGCCGCCGCTCGGCGAGGCTCGCCTCGAGCAGCACGCAGGCCGAGAATCCGGCGAGGAGCACGATGGTGAGGAACGCGCGCCCGACGAGCTCGTTGCTCTGCGGGCCGATCAGCACCCACACGACGCAGACGATGGCCGCCGCGATCAGCGCGCCGATCGCGATCCAGATCGCGCCGCGCAGCACCTTCGGCATGCCGGGCGCCTGCGGGCGTCCGGGCACGGCGGCGGGCGCGGTGCCCTGAGCGGGTGCCTGATGCGGCGCCTGCTGCTGCGGCGTCTGCTGCTGCGGCGCCGGCTCGTACGGCGCACCGTTCGGTGTCGACATGGAGATCCCCCTTCTCGATGCGGACCAGCGGCCCTGCGGGATCATCCTGGCACGGGGCGAGCGCGCGCCGACAGGACTGTGGACAGCCCGGTGCCGGGAACGACGAAACCCCCAGGTCTCCCTGGGGGCTTCGATCGGTGTGGCAAGTGAGGGATTCGAACCCCCGAAGCATGACGCGGCTGATTTACAGTCAGCTCCCTTTGGCCGCTCGGGCAACTTGCCAGGCGTACCCGACCGACTTATCCAGCCGACCGGAGACGCGTGTCAATGTTACCTGCACCTTGCCGTGCACTGAAATCCAGCCCCTCGACCCGGGCGCGGCGCGATCCTGCGTCGGTGTCAGGCGGCCTTCGCCAGCACCCGCTCGACGAAATCGCGCGTGCGGCGCTTGGTTCCGTCGATCTTCATGTCGACGCTCGTGCGGTACTCGTTGGGAGCGAGCGGCAGGGCGAGGCGCACGTTCTCGTGGCACGACAGATCCGCGCAGATGTAGGTGCCGACGCTGTCGCCGTGCTCCCCCGCGCTTCCCGCCTTCCGCGCGGTGAACAGCGCCACCTGGTTGCCCGGCTGCATCGTGCGGCAGATGTTGCAGAAGGCCGAGCGCGCGTTCGACGCCCCGTCTGCCGCGCGCAGCACGACGCCCGCGAGTTCGCCGTCGATCTCGGCCACGATGTAGCCGCGGCTGCGCGTGCGGGGGTCGCGCCAGGCGAGGAAGTCGAGGTGATCCCACTCCGTGAGCAGGAAGTCGTGGGGAAGGGCGATCGCGGACGCGTCGGTCCGCTCGGCGTTGACGAACGACTCGCGGATCTCCGCCTCGGTGAGCGCGCGCATGCAAACCTCCCGGATGTCTGCCGGATCCGCCGTCGCGCGGATCCCTGACGAGTCTACGAATCCCTGACGACGTGGGGCCTCGGCTGGGCGACGCGACGCAAGTAGGCTGGCGCCATGGCTGACAGTTCTTTCGACATCGTGTCCAAGGTCGACAAGCAGGAGGCGGACAACGCCCTCAACCAGGCCCGCAAGGAGGTCGAGCAGCGCTACGACTTCAAGGGAACGGATGCGTCGATCGCCTGGAGCGGCGAGCAGATCCTGATCACCGCCAACAGCGAGGAGCGCGCAAAGGCGGTGCTCGACGTGTTCCAGTCGAAGCTCATCAAGCGCGGCATCTCACTGAAGAGCCTCGAGTCGGGCGAGCCGACCCCGAGCGGCAAGGAGTTCAAGCTCGTCTCCAGCCTCAAGGACGGCATCTCGCAGGAGAACGCGAAGAAGATCGGCAAGATCATCCGCGACGAGGCCCCCAAGGGCGTCAAGTCGCAGATCCAGGGCGACGAGCTGCGCGTGTCGAGCAAGAGCCGCGACGACCTGCAGGAGGTCATCCGCCTCCTCAAGGCGGCCGATCTCGACATCGATCTGCAGTTCATCAACTACCGGTAGCGCTAGCCCCTGACCTGGGCTTTCTCGCCCCCAGTCCGCGGTGAGTCCGCAAGACTATGACGCCTCGTTGCTTCGTCGTTTGCGCGCGACGTCCAGCGGGGTGGGCAGACGGCACTCGTGAGCTTGTCCTGACTCCCCCTGCGGTGCAGCGCTGAGGGCCTCCGGATCCCACTTCTCCGGACGGCGGAACCTAGCACCCGAGTGGGTGATCACTTCAGCAGGCAGGAGCGCCTCTCTTATGCGCGCCTGTGTGATCTTCCGTGAGCTCGGCATCATCCGACGTAGTGCCGTCGAGCCACGGTGCGGCGGGAACTGAGCGAAGATGTTCGCCTCTGCGTTCAACCCCCACGCCATCTTCACGGCGGGGATGATGTCCGTGTCGGCCGTGATCAGCATGAACGAATCAGCGCGACGGGCGGCAACATCGGCGACAACATGGACGGCGATGTTCACATCGGTCTGCTTCTCTTCGTACGTCGTCCACTCCGCCCCACACGCGCGGCACCGGCGGAGCTTCGGTTTGAACTCACCCTTGATGATTGTGAGACGGCCCGGGTAGAGGCTGCTCAGCGCCTCGAGGTAGCGGTCCTGCCGCGCCTGCGCCTCCGGCTCGTTGAGCACGATAGCCGTGAAGTACTTCACCTGAACGATCGACGACCGCGGGCGAAGCAACTTGACCAGCTTCACGATGTCGAGCCAGAGCAGCTGGTTGCCTGCAGCGTCGTGCAACCCGTTGTAGAGATTGAAGCCGTCGATATAGACGATCAGCTTCTCCAGCTTCTTCTCGTCCATGTTCTCCAGGATTTTCTCGAGTGGATAGAAGTCACGTTCTCGTGACTCACAAGCTTGGTGTTAGAATCTCTACACACCACAGCAGCGGTTGAACCTCACGACCGTTGCCCGACGCCCTCCCACGCGGAGGGCGTCTTTGTTTCTCCTGCAACCGCAGCGATGAACGAAGCGGTCGCGGCCCGCGTCTTGTCCTCTGCGGATGGCCAGAGGTGGCTGTACGTGTTGAGCGTGATCGAGGGCTGGGCATGCCCCATCGCGCGTTGCACAGTGACGACATCGCACCCCGAGGCGATGAGGTTCGACGCGTACGTGTGCCGCAGCGTGTGCAGTGTGACGTCAGAGGGCAGGCCGACCGCTGCGCGGATCCGCCGCCACTCGTCGCCGGCGTTGTTCCGGTGCCAGAGGCGGCCGAGCGGCGTGACGAAGATCTGCTCGTCCGGCGCGGTGACCCCCTCGGCCGCGACGTGGCGCGAGAGCGTGGCCATCAAATCGGCGGGGACGTAGATCGCGCGCTCACTGCCGTACTTCGGCGGGACGAGCTCGGCGGTCTTGTGCGTGGCGCCCTGCACCTGGCGACGAACGTAGATCGTCCGACCGAGGAAGTTCACGTCCTCGAGCTGCAGCCCTGCGGCTTCTCCGAGCCGGAGGCCGGCAAAGACGCAGACTTCGATGAACGGGCGGAAGTCCCCCGCGGCCGCGAGGACGGCGGCCACCTGCTCGGCCGTCAGGACCCGCATCGCAGCTTCGGCCTTCCGCGCGCGCGGCGGTTTCACGTTCGCGGCCGGGCTCGAGGGGATGACCTTGTCCGCGGCCGCGGCCCTGAACGCCATCTGCACGTAGTTCAGGCGGGTGCGGACCGTCGATGCGGCTAGTCCGCGCTTGAGCTCCGCAGTCACCCAGCCCTGCACGTGCGACGGCTTCACTCCGCCGACCGGCTGATCCGCCCACGGCACGCGCAGTACGGCCGTCTCCGCGGCCTCGCGCGTACCCGACGCCCACGACTGCCGGTCCATCCACTCGACAGCCCACACGGACCACTTCACGCGCCCCGCGCGCGGGTCCGCATACTGCCCAGTCAGGACGGCCGCCGCGGTCTCGTCGAGCCACCGCTGCGCGTCGCGCTTCAGCTTGAAGTGCCGCGCGTGCTCGCGACCGTCCGCGTCCCGGTAGCGGGCTCGCCAGACACCGTCAGACCGCTGCTTAATGCTCGCCATCTGTCAGCCCGTCACGCTCAAGGATGCGTCGATTGCTCTCTAGGACACCGAGCAGGAAAAGCTGCCGCTCGCGCTCGTCGCTGACTAGCTGCCGCATGCGAGCACGCGCGTCGTCTGTGCTCGCGGAGCGAAGCCGCGCCTCGGCGAGCGCGAGCGCACGATCTGACGCGATCAGTTGCCTGAACGTCTCGGTCACCGTGTCTTCATCCCGCAGTCCGAACAGCCACTGGCCCATCTCGCGCACGGTGGAGCGCATGCCGTTCACGACCACAACCGCATCTGGGTCCTGCAAGGGAAACAGCAACGCAAGCGGGGACACACCGAGAACCCGGGCAATATCCGCCACCATCGCTGGCGCTACCTGCGCGCGATGACCGTTCTCGAGCTTTGCGATGGCGTTGCCGGTCACATCGGGCGCCAGTTCGCGGGCCAGATCCTCCGCGGTGAGCCGCAGCGCCTTGCGGTACATCGCGATGCGCGCACCGATGGCTGCGGCCGTCAGATCGGTCATGCGAGAACACTACACGCACAATTGTTCCCGTTTCAGAACGCGGTCATGTTACTGTTCCCGTATCGGAACATTCCGAGTCCGAACCTTCCCGAACGGAGGCCCCAGTGGAGACCACGACCCCAACCACCCCAGGACGCCCGCGCGATCGGCTCATGTTCATTGACGAAGTCGCGGATCGACTCGGCCGGTCCACTGCGCAGCTCCGGTGGATGCTCACGAAGGGCACCGCGCCGAAGAGCGCCGTCATCGGCGGCCGCCGGTGCTGGCGAGAGTCCGACGTCGAGAAGTTCATCGACGACGCCTTCGCAGAGGCGTCGTAGATGACTACGACCGTCTGCGACTGCGGCACCGATCGCGCCGGCTGGCACGGGATCTTCTGCTCAAGCTGGCCGCAGCCCGCCAGTAACGAGAACGCCCCCGACGCGGCGGCCACCGCGGTCGAGGGCAACGACCAGAACACCTACCAGGGAGAACCGATCATGCCCGACTCTACCCGCGAGACCCGCTCAGGCGCCGCCCGGCGCGGCACTATCGCGGCGGACCCGGATGTCGACATCAGCGACGCACCTATCGTGACGGCGAAGACCGTCAAGCCCTCGGAAGACGCCCTCCCGCGCCAGGAGCGCCTCGCTGAGACGCACATCGCAGGGCTGCCGGTCCTGATCCGTGAGACCGTGCGCGGCAGCCGAGTGCACGTCTGGCGAGACCCGCAGGGCAGCTGGTGGCGGAACCCAGGCACCGTGTCGATTCGCCCCGCTCTCGACGGCGACGGGCGCGCGATCGTCGTCACGCTCTACGTCGGCGCGAACGAGAGCGACCTGAAGTGGCTCCTCGAGTGGGTCGATCGCGCCCGCAGCGGCGCGGGGCTCGACAGCGACTGGCAGCACGTCAGTGCCGAGTGGGCCGACGATCACACGTTCGTGCTCGACTACGACAGCCGCCCCTACGCGGATCCGTACACGCACCGCGACAAGTCCCCGAAGGTCACCGTGTGTGGCGAGCCTCTCTGCATCCACAAGTGGCACACCGAAGACAGCTGGCACGAGCTCGACTCCGTCTACGAGGAACCGCACCCGGGAGTCACGTACAGCATCTCCGTGGAGAAGCTCCTCGCCGAGGACGAGAACGACGAGCCGGACGGCTGGTTCGTCAACGTCCACACCAGCGAGTTCTACGGAACCCCCGACGATGTCGCGCGGTTCGTCAACGACCTGCAGTGGATGCAGCAGGAGTGCCGACGCGCGAACGAGGCTGACTCTGCGCGCACCCGCGAGGAAGCAGCGGCATGACGCGCCGGAAGGTCTGGCCATGATGGGCGCCGGACTCGCCAAAGCCGCGTACGCGGCCGCCAGCGCCCTCGAGATGCGCGACCACGCCCCGGTGCGCCTGTTCGTCTATATGGCGCTCACAGCGCTGGACAGCGACCCGCGACCGAGCTTCTACGGCGGTCGCGACGCGCTCGCCGACGCGCTCGCGGCTCCGCAAGACGTGACCGGGCATCGCAGCGTGAAGAAGGCCGTCAGAGCGCTCACGGCTGCCGGCCTGATCCAGCTCAGCGGCAAGCCCGCTCCCGGTCGTCCAGGGAGGTATCTACTACTCGATGGGCGGATGTCACCGCTTGGCGTCCACGGGGACCCTTCAGGGATCCCCGTTGCCGTGGAACCTGCCGGAACGGGGACCCCTGACGGGTCTGTGAATAGTGCTGAACGGGGACCCCTGAGGGTCACAACGGGGACCCCTGAAGGGTCAGAACGGGGACCCCTGAAGGGTCCCCCGAGGAGGAGGGAGGAGAAAGAGGAGGAGGCGCGCACGCGCGCGACCCCTCCCCTGCCACCCCCGATCACATCGAGCACGGCCACGCCACGGACGTGCACGGTCCACAGCTCGTGGGAACACTCGATCCCGTGCCGAGCGTGCGGCACCGATCGCCGCGCGGCGGAGACAGCAGCATCCGCGCGGCGCCCGGCGACCATGAGCGAGCCTCGCGGCGCGTGCAAGACCGGACACCGCTTCGACGCGTCATCGGGCTACTGCACGATCTGCGGCATCCGGGATGACCAGGTGAGCGAGAGGGCCGCCTGATGCGCCCCTGCTACCCCAACCGCCCCGGACACCGCTTCGAACCGGCCTCCGGATGGTGCGCGAACGGCTGCGGCGTCCGCGACGACGGCCGCGTCGTGAGCACGAAGACCGGCACGCCGCTCGCGCCTCCGGTCAGCGTCGACATCACCGAACCACGAAGGAGCGCGGCGTGACCGGCGCAGCCACTCCTCCCGCCGGCGCTGCGCGCCCTTCGGAACAGCCGGCACAACCGAAAGGACACTGATGCCTCACGCGCCCTATCACCTCCGTCCCGACGAGGACGGCCACGAAGGGTGGATCTCCCTCGCAGTCGAATCGATGCCGATCACCACGCTCCCCGCGAACGTGCACGCCCTCCACAGCCCGCTGGTATGGGTCGAGTCCCTGGGAGGCCGGTTATTCCGAGGACCTAACCAGTTCCGCGAGGACAACGGCGTGCTGTACGTGTGCGTCGACAGCGAAGGGAGCTACCTATGAGCGCCGGGGCGGTTGGGACGCGGTCGGATCGCGCGTTGCAACTCCTGCGAGAGTTCTTTTTCATTGCGGGTCAGGCGCCGATGGATCGGCGGCCGCTTGGTGAGTGGATTGAAGAGTTCCAGGCGGTTGGCTTCTTCGCAGCCTCGTACGCGCTGAGCATCGGACTGGATGGTGTTCACGCCAACGTGAACTCGTTGACGTTCCGAGATATGCGTCCCCGAGAGCCCGTTCCGCTGTACCGGGTGTGCACTCCGGGTCGGGAGGTGCGTGCTCATTGGACACCGTTCATCAGTCTCGCGGCGAGGTATGCGCCTGGCGGCGACGCGAGGGTAGCGAATCAGCCGGGCGCACATCTGTACTCGACGATCGTGGAACCTGAGGGTGTGTTGGCGATCCTGGAAAGCGAGTGGGTCATCGATCCGCGCGGTCGGGTTCTTCGCGATCACGGCCGTATCGAGAATGTCGCGCCGCGTCAGCTGCTGGTGCGGGATCTGCCGGAAAGCAGCTTCAAGGACGCGTTGATGCGGACCGTCGGGCCAGTGGCAAAGGTTGAGGAGTCTCCGCAGCGCACGCTGCTCCTGAGCGACCAGGTGGAGGCGGCGTGATGGGCTGGCGCGGCCTCATGCTCGTGTCGCTGGTGTTCAGCGTCGCCGCGGCCGTGGCAGCGGTGATGGGCAGCTGGCTCACTCAGGTGGCGTTCACGGCGATCTGGCTCGCGACGCTTTGCACAGCAAGCATCTGCAGGGCGATCGAGGGGGTGGTCGGCCGTGGAGCAGCCGAAGACCGGTGACGGAGAGCTCGCGTGGCGCCGGTACGCGGCTGAGCTTCGTCGGGCCCTCGGCGAGGCGAACAGTCGCGCAAACGCCGCGGCCGCGCGACTCGAGGAGACCGAGACGGAGCTCGCCTACGCACGTCGGGATCTCGGGCATGCGTTCAGTGCTCGGGACTCCGCTCGTGCGACGTCAAACAAGGTCAGAGCGGTGCTGAAGGAGATCGAGGAGCAGTTGCTCGCCGGCGACTTCCCTGCCGCCCTCGACGGTCTCGCGCGGCGTCGCAAGGCCATCGCGTTCGCGCAGCGGAGGCACCAGTCATGACGGGGCGGCCGTGGTGGGCGCTCCGCTCTGATGACGACGACGTGATCACGCACGGGGAACCCGGCGAAGGGCGCGTGCTCGTCACTATTCGTCGCGACGGGGACGGGACGCCGCTCGAGCGGGCGTGGATCCGCCCGGATCTCGCGTGGCAGTGGGAAGACACGCCACGCCGGTGAACCTCGAATGTCAGACATGGGCGATAGTCTCGGCTCAAGCAAAGGCGAACGCCGGGCTGAAGAACGAGGGCCGCAAGGTCAAGTTCGAGCAGATCGACGGAGTAGCCCAAGCTCAGTGAAAGGCCAGCGGTCAAGCCGCGGCGAACCGCCGCAGAGCGTCAACCCGTCCGCCCCAAGCGACCGAGCGTCAGCCGACGACCGACGAGGACCCCGCTCCGGGGCAAGTCGAGCACCGTCCGCATCTGTGACGCCCGCAACCTTTCACACGCCCTACGAGAGCGCGGCACGCGCCGGGGCAGACGCGTTTGGAGCACACACTCATGAACCCGAAGGAAAAGCTCGCCCAGCTGCAGAAGCGCCTGGGAGAGATCGCGGAGAAGGCCAAGGCCGAAAGCCGGGACTTCACACCCAGCGAGATCACTGAGATCGAGGCCGGGTACACCGAGGCCCTCGACCTGAAGGGCAAGATCGAGCGGTCGGAGAAGTCGCAGGCACTGCTCGCCAGCATCGGCGGCACCGTCATCTCCGAGCCCGCGGGCGGCAGCGGCAGTGGCGTCTACGGAGCCGCCAAGAGCTACCTGGCTCTCACCGGCGCCCGGGCGAAGCACGCCGGCGCGACGCTTGCGAACCAGATCCGCAGCCATCACGGAGCCAAGGCATTCGTCACCCCCGGCGCGGAGGTGTTCGCGACGCCACTCGAGTCGCAGTCACCGCTCGAGATCCAGCGGATCCCGACGTCACTGCTCGAGGTGCTCAAGAGCACGCAGCGCGGCACGCCCCGCTGGGAGTATCTGCGTCAGACCGCATTCACGAACAACGCGGCGATCGTTGCCCCGGGCGCGGAGAAGCCGACCTCGGTCATCACCCTCGACAAGGAGACCGGCGAGCTGCAGGTCATCGCGCACCTGACGGAGCCGGTCGACAAGTTCCTCCTCGAGGACAACGACACCCTCGTCAGCTTCATTACGTCGCAGATGCTCTACGGCATCGCGCGGAAGCTCGAGGCGGAGGTGCTGGCAGGCGACGGCACCGCCGGCCACCTGACCGGTCTGCTCAACACGACGGGCACCCAGGCTCAGACCGCAGGCGCCGACCCGATCACGACCCTCCGCCTCGCTGCCACCCAGCTCGAGGTGCTCGGCTACAGCGCTGACGTGTTCATCCTGAACCCGAACGATTGGGCCGGCATCGAGACCGCCCGCGCTACGTCGGGCAGCTTCGATCTCGGAGGACCCATCGACCGAGCCGCCCGCAAGGTCTGGGGCAGCCAGGTCATCACGTCCACCGGCGTCCCCGCAGGAACGGCGCTCGCGCTCGACCTCGACGCGGCGACCATCGACCACGACACCCGCGGCGTGCAGGTCGAGTGGGACCGCAGCCAGGGATTCAAGACAAACGAGCTCATCGCTCGCGTCGAAGGACGGTTCGGCCTCTCGGTCTACCGCCCTGACGCGATCGTAGAGATCGACCTCGCGGCTTAACCGAGACCGCCAGACGTGCATTCAACAGCCCGCCTGGCAGAGCCGGGACGACGATTCCGCTCCGTCGTCCCGGCTCACTTCCGGATCAACCCTTCGGAGGGTGCGGATCCGACTTGCCGATCGTGTTCTTGTCACGGATCTGGCCGTTGTCCTTGCGATGGATGTTCACCTCACCACCGCCCGAGTTGCCCGCCAGCTGGTTCGCCCGCGCGACCGCGTCAGCCTGAGTGCCTGCCGATGCCGAGGCCCGCTGCCCACCAGCCCGCGTCACCTTCCAGTTGTCGTCGCCCTTGTCGTGCGTCACGTGATAGTCCGCCATGTTCACCTCCTCTCGCTCGGCGCGGAGTCTATCCACCGCCACAGACGTTCCGAGGGGGTATGGGGTCGCGATCGCTAGATGTACTTCCCCGGCAGGTTGTGAACGGCTGAGGTAGGCGAAGACCTCCGGGCAGGATGTGGGTTAC
>NZ_BAAANG010000011.1:0-10709 GCF_039529675.1 Microbacterium paludicola | reverse complement strand
CGGCGTCAGTTTCGACTCAGGTCAGAACGCGCCCCGAGGAACCCACTAAACATCCTCACTGTTTCGACTCCTCGCTGCGCTCGTCGCTCAACGAACAAGGGGGGTGGGGGCACTGCACCCCCGGGTCGTTGAGCGAGCGAAGCGAGTCGAAACGACGGAGACGACCCGCGGCAGAGTTCGGGGCGTTTCGACTCCTCGCTGCGCTCGTCGCTCAACGAACAAGGGGGTGGGGCGCTCGTCGCTCAACGAACAAGGGGGGTGGGGCGCTCGTCGCTCAACGAGCAGGGGGCGCGAACGACAAGAGGGCCCCGGCCGAAGCCGGGACCCTCTTGTCTAGAACGTCACACTCAGTTGTAGGTACCGGGCGTGAAGTCGTCCGTCGAGAACGCGTCGAAGTCGACGTAGCTGTAGTCGCCCTCGGCGAAGGCGCCATCCGACGCGAAGATGCGGTTGGGGTACCGCTCGCTCTTCGCCTCCTCCGTCGCCTCGACCGTGACATTGCGGTACTTCGCAAGGCCCGTGCCGGCGGGGATCAGCTTTCCGATGATCACGTTCTCCTTGAGGCCGACGAGCGGGTCGCGCTTGCCCTGCATGGCGGCCTCGGTGAGGACGCGCGTCGTCTCCTGGAACGAGGCGGCCGACAGCCACGACTCCGTCGCGAGCGACGCCTTCGTGATACCCATCAGCTCCGGACGACCCGAGGCGGGGCGCTTGCCCTCGCCGACGGCCGCACGGTTGATGTCCTGGTAGCGACGCAGGTCGACCATCTCGCCAGGCAGCAGGTCGGTCTCGCCGTGGTCGACCACGGTGACCTTCCGCAGCATCTGACGCACGATGACCTCGATGTGCTTGTCGTGGATCGGCACACCCTGCGAGCGGTACACGCCCTGCACGCCGCCGACGAGGTACTTCTGCACCTCGCGGGCACCCTGCACGCGCATGATCTCCTTCGGGTCGAGCGTGCCGACCTGGAGGGGCTGACCGACCTCGACGTGCTGGCCGTCCTCGACGAGGAGCGTCGCACGCTTCAGCACCGGGTAGACGACCGGCTCATCGCCGTTGTCGGGCGTTATGATGACCTTCTTGGCCTTCTCGGTCTCGTCGATCGTGACGCGGCCGGCGGCCTCGGCGATCGGCGACGCACCCTTGGGGGTGCGGGCCTCGAAGAGCTCCTGCACGCGGGGAAGACCCTGCGTGATGTCATCCGCCGACGCCGAACCACCGGTGTGGAAGGTGCGCATCGTCAGCTGCGTACCGGGCTCACCGATCGACTGGGCCGCGATGATGCCCACGGCCTCGCCGATGTCGACGAGCTTGCCGGTGGCGAGCGAACGGCCGTAGCAGTTCGCGCACACGCCGACGGCCGAGTCGCAGGTGAGGACCGAGCGGACCTTGATCGACTCGATGCCCGCCTCGACCAGCTTGTCGATGAGCACGTCGCCCACGTCCGAGCCGGCGGCGGCGAGGACGGTGCCGTCCTCGGCGACCACGTCGACCGCGAGGGTGCGGGCGAACACGGCGTTCTCGACGTTCGCGTCCTTGACCAGCGTGCCGGTCGAGTCGAACGCGGCGATCGGGTACTCGAGGCCCTTCGACGTGCCGCAGTCCTCCTCGCGGATGATGACATCCTGCGAGACGTCCACGAGACGACGCGTGAGGTAACCCGAGTCGGCCGTACGGAGGGCCGTGTCGGCCAGACCCTTACGGGCACCGTGCGTCGCGATGAAGTACTCCGCCACCGACAGACCCTCGCGGTACGAGGAGATGATCGGACGGGGGATGATCTCACCCTTGGGGTTGTTCACGAGACCGCGCATACCGGCGATGTTCCGGATCTGCAGCCAGTTACCACGAGCACCCGACGACACCATGCGGTTGATGGTGTTGTCCTCGGGGAAGCTGGCGCGCATCTCCTTCTGGACCTCGTCGGTGGCCTCGGTCCAGATCTTGATGAGCTCCTGGCGACGCTCGACGTCGGTCGTGAGGCCCTTCTCGTACTGCGAGGTGACCTTCGCGGCCTGCTTCTCGTACTTGGCGATGATCTCGCCCTTGTTCGAGGGCGTGATGACGTCGCTGAGCGAGACGGTGATGCCCGAGCGCGTCGCCCAGTAGTAACCGGCGTCCTTGACGCGGTCGAGGGTTGCCGCGACCTCGGTCTTCGGGTACTCCTCGGCCAGCTTGTTGACGATCTGCGACAGCTTGCCCTTGTCAGCCTGCTCGCGCACGAACGGGTAGCCCTTGGGCATCTGGTCGTTGAAGATCGCCTGGCCGAGCGAGGTGTCGACGAGGCCGTGGCGCTCGTAGCCCTCGGGCGCCTGACCCTCGAGGAACGTCAGACCCGGGATGCGGATGCGGATCTTCGCCTGCAGGTCGAGGGTGCCCTCGTCCTTCGCCAGCGTCGCCTCCGCGACCGAGCCGAACACGCGGCCCTCGCCCTTGGCGCCGTCCTTCAGCGTCGTCAGGTGGTGCAGACCGATGATCATGTCCTGCGCGGGCAGGGTCACCGGGCGGCCGTCCGACGGCTTCAGGATGTTGTTCGACGCGAGCATCAGGATGCGCGCCTCGGCCTGCGCCTCCACCGAGAGGGGGAGGTGGACGGCCATCTGGTCACCGTCGAAGTCGGCGTTGAACGCGGCACACACGAGCGGGTGCAGCTGGATGGCCTTGCCCTCCACGAGCTGCGGCTCGAACGCCTGGATGCCCAGGCGGTGCAGCGTGGGAGCACGGTTCAGCAGCACAGGACGCTCGCGGATGATCTCCTCGAGCACGTCCCAGACCTCGGGACGCGTGCGCTCGACCGAGCGCTTGGCGGCCTTGATGTTCTGCGAGTGACCGAGGTCGATCAGGCGCTTGATCACGAACGGCTTGAACAGCTCCAGCGCCATCTGCTTGGGCAGACCACACTGGTGCAGCTTCAGCTGCGGGCCGACGACGATGACCGAACGGCCCGAGTAGTCGACGCGCTTGCCGAGCAGGTTCTGGCGGAAGCGACCCTGCTTTCCCTTGAGCATGTCGCTCAGGGACTTCAGGGCGCGGTTGCCGGTGCCGGTGACGGGGCGACCGCGGCGGCCGTTGTCGAACAGCGCGTCGACGGCCTCCTGCAGCATCCGCTTCTCGTTGTTGACGATGATCTCGGGGGCACCGAGGTCGATCAGGCGACGGAGGCGGTTGTTGCGGTTGATCACGCGACGGTACAGGTCGTTCAGGTCGGAGGTCGCGAAGCGGCCACCGTCCAGCTGGACCATCGGGCGCAGCTCCGGCGGGATGACCGGGACGACGTCCAGGACCATCGCGGCCGGCGACATGCCGGTCTGCAGGAACGAGTTGACGACCTTCAGGCGCTTGATCGCACGGATCTTGCGCTGGCCCTTGCCCTCGGCGATCTGCAGGCGCAGCGAATCGGCCTCGGCGGCAAGGTCGAACTCGGCAAGGCGACGCTGGATCGACTCCGCACCCATGTGGGCCTCGAAGTACTGACCGAAGCGGTCCTGCAGCTCCTGGAAGACGTCGTCCTCCGCCTTGAGCTGGCCGACCTCGAGGTTGCGGAACTCGTCCCACATGCGCTCGAGCTTGGCGACCTGCTCGTCCGCACGCTTGCGGATCGTCGCCATCTCCTTCTCGGCGGCGTCCTTGACCTTCTTCTTCTGGTCGGCCTTGGCGTCCTCGGCCTCGAGAGCGGCGAGCTCCTCCTCCAGCTTCTGGAGGCGCTCCGCGATGCGGGCATCGCGGCGGTCGCCGATGTTCTTGATCTCGAGACGCAGGTTGTTCTCGTGCGTCGGCATGTCGCGGTGACGCGCGTCGGCGTCCACCGAGATCACCATGTAGGCGGCGAAGTAGATGACCTTCTCGAGGTCCTTCGGCGCCATGTCGAGCAGGTAGCCGAGGCGCGAGGGAACGCCCTTGAAGTACCAGATGTGCGTGACGGGCGCGGCGAGCTCGATGTGGCCCATGCGCTCGCGACGGACCGAGGACTTGGTGACCTCGACACCGCAGCGCTCGCAGACGATGCCCTTGAAGCGCACGCGCTTGTACTTGCCGCAGGCGCACTCCCAGTCGCGGGAGGGTCCGAAGATCTGCTCACCGAACAGACCGTCCTTCTCCGGCTTCAGGGTGCGGTAGTTGATGGTCTCGGGCTTCTTGACCTCACCGAAGGACCAACGACGGATGTCGTCGGCGGTGGCCAGGCCGATGCGAAGCTCATCGAAAGTGGTTGCGTCGAGCAATTGATTCTCCTGTTTGGAAATCTTCTGTATCGGCCGGGCTTAGATCTCGTCGATCGAGGCGGACTCGAAGCGGGACGAGATGTTGATGCCGAGCTCCTCCGCTGCGCGGAAGGCCTCGTCGTCGGTGTCGCGGAGGTTCACAGCCGTGCCGTCGGCCGAGAGGACCTCGACGTTCAGGCAGAGCGACTGCATCTCCTTCATCAGCACCTTGAACGACTCCGGGATACCGGGCTCAGGGATGTTCTCGCCCTTGACGATGGCCTCGTACACCTTCACGCGGCCGAGGATGTCGTCGGACTTGACGGTCAGGAGCTCCTGCAGGGCGTAGGCGGCGCCGTAGGCCTCGAGGGCCCACACCTCCATCTCGCCGAAGCGCTGTCCACCGAACTGCGCCTTACCACCCAGCGGCTGCTGCGTGATCATCGAGTAGGGACCCGTCGAGCGCGCGTGGATCTTGTCGTCCACGAGGTGGTGCAGCTTCAGGATGTACATGTAGCCGACCGAGATCGGGTACGGGTACGGCTCACCCGAGCGGCCGTCGAACAGCTGGGTCTTGCCCGTGCTGTCGATGAGGCGGTCGCCGTCGCGGTTCGGCAGCGTCGAGTCGAGAAGACCGGCGAGCTCCGCCTCGTGCGCACCGTCGAACACCGGGGTGGCGACCTTGGTGCCCGGGGCGGCCTCGCGGGCGGCCTCAGTGAGCCGCGCGGCCCACTCAGGGTTGCCCTCGATCTTCCAGCCCTGCGACGCGATCCATCCGAGGTGAAGCTCGAGGACCTGGCCGAAGTTCATTCGACCGGGGACGCCGAGCGGGTTCAGGATGATGTCGACCGGCGTGCCGTCGGCGAGGAACGGCATGTCCTCGACCGGCAGGATCTTCGAGATGACGCCCTTGTTTCCGTGGCGGCCGGCGAGCTTGTCGCCCTCGGTGATCTTGCGCTTCTGGGCGATGTAGACCACAACGCGGCGGTTGACGCCCGAGCCCAGCTCGTCGTCGCCCTCCTCGGCGTTGAACTCCTTGACAGCGATGACGGTTCCCTGCTCACCGTGGGGCACCTTCAGCGACGTGTCGCGGACCTCGCGGCTCTTCTCGTTGAAGATCGCGCGGAGCAGACGCTCCTCGGCCGACAGCTCGGTCTCGCCCTTCGGCGTGACCTTGCCGACGAGGATGTCGCCGGGACGCACCTCGGCGCCGATGCGGATGACACCGCGCTCGTCGAGGTCCTTCAGCAGCTCGGGGCTGACGTTGGGGAGGTCACGGGTGATCTCCTCCTTGCCCAGCTTGGTGTCGCGGGCGTCGACCTCGTACTCCTCGATGTGGATCGAGGTGAGGGTGTCGTCCTTCACCAGGTTCTGGCTGAGGATGATCGCGTCCTCGTAGTTGTAGCCCTCCCAGTTCATGAAGGCCACGAGGAGGTTCTTGCCCAGGGCGAGCTCGCCGTTCTGGGTGGCGGGGCCATCCGCGATGACCTCGCCGACCTCGATGCGGTCGCCCGCGTCGACGATCACGCGCTGGTTGTAGTTGTTGCCCTGGTTCGAGCGGTCGAACTTGCGCAGGAAGTAGTCGCGCGTGCCGCCCTCGTCGAGCTGCAGGCGGACGAAGTCGGCCGAGACCTCGACGACCACACCGGCCTTGTCGGCGATGATCGTGTCACCGGCGTCGATCGCGGCGTAGTTCTCCATACCCGTGCCGACGTACGGCGAGTCCGAACGCAGCAGCGGAACAGCCTGACGCTGCATGTTCGCACCCATGAGGGCGCGGTTCGCGTCGTCGTGCTCGAGGAACGGAATCAGCGACGTACCGACCGACACCATCTGGCGCGGCGAGACGTCCATGTAGCCGATCTCCTCGGCGGGGACCAGGTCGACCTCGCCGCCGACCTGACGTGCGAGCACGCGGTCCTCGGCGAACGATCCGTCGGCCTTCAGCGGCGCGTTGGCCTGGGCGACGATGTACGCCTCCTCCTCGGCAGCCGTGAGGTAGTCGATGTCATCCGTGACCTTGCCGTTCACGACACGGCGGTACGGCGTCTCGATGAAGCCGAACGAGTTGATCCGCGCGAACGAGGCGAGCGAGCCGATCAGACCGATGTTCGGGCCTTCCGGCGTCTCGATCGGGCACATGCGGCCGTAGTGCGACGGGTGGACGTCGCGGACCTCGACGCCGGCGCGCTCACGCGACAGACCGCCCGGGCCCAGCGCCGACAGGCGGCGCTTGTGGGTCAGGCCCGCGAGCGGGTTGTTCTGGTCCATGAACTGCGACAGCTGCGACGTGCCGAAGAACTCCTTGATCGCGGCCACGACGGGACGCACGTTGATCAGGGTCTGCGGCGTGATCGCCTCGATGTCCTGCGTGGTCATGCGCTCGCGGACGACGCGCTCCATGCGCGACAGACCGGTGCGGACCTGGTTCTGGATGAGCTCGCCGACCGCGCGGATGCGACGGTTGCCGAAGTTGTCGATGTCATCCACCGACAGGCGCAGCTCGGCCTTCTGACCGTTGCGCAGACCCTCGAAGGTCTCGTCGCCGCGGTGCAGGCGGACGAGGTACTTGATCGTCGCGACGATGTCGTCGACGGTCAGCACCGAGTCGCTCAGCGGGCGGTCGATCCCGAGCTTCTGGTTGATCTTGTAGCGACCAACCTTGGCCAGGTCGTAGCGCTTCGGGTTGAAGTAGAAGTTGTCGAGCAGCGCACGGGCGGCCTCGGCGGCGACCTGCTCGCCCGGACGCAGCTTGCGGTAGATGTCGCGGAGCGCGTCCTCCTTGGTGAGGATCGTGTCCTTCGCGAGCGTCTCCTCGATCGACTCGATGCCGGCGAACTCGGCGAGGATGTCCTCGCTGGTCAGGCCGAGAGCCTTGAGGAAGACCGTGACCGACTGCTTGCGCTTGCGGTCGATGCGGACGCCGACCTGATCGCGCTTGTCGATCTCGAACTCGAGCCACGCACCGCGGCTCGGGATGACGCGCGCCGACACGATGTCCTTGTCGGACGTCTTGTCGGGGGTCTTGTCGAAGTAGACACCGGGAGAGCGCACGAGCTGCGACACCACAACACGCTCGGTGCCGTTGATGATGAACGTGCCCTTGTCGGTCTGGAGCGGGAAGTCGCCCATGAACACCGTCTGGGTCTTGATCTCACCCGTCTGGTGGTTCATGAACTCGGCCTCGACGTAGAGCGGGGCCGCGTAGGTCTTGCCGCGGTCCTTGCACTCCTCGATCGAGTACTTCTCCGGCTCGAGGTACGGGTTCGTGAACGAGAGCTGCATCGTCTCGCTCAGGTCCTCGATCGGGGAGATCTCCTCGAAGATCTCCTCGAGTCCGCTCTTCACGGCGATGTCGGTGCGACCGGCGGCCTCGGCCTCGGCCTCGGCGAGGCGAGCCTTCCAGGCGTCGTTGCCGACGAGCCAGTCGAAGGACTCGGTCTGCAGCGCGAGGAGGTCGGGGACCGTCAGCGTGTCAGAGATCTTGGCGAACGAGAGGCGGGATGCTCCGCGGCCGTTCTTGGGGGTGGTGGTAGATGCGTTGCGCGCAGCAGCCAAGGGGATAACCTCCATGAGCCCGGGCGGGGGCCATAAGTTCCTTGTCGACAGGTGAGGTGCGCCTGGATCAGTCCCGTTGTGCCGCGACCCGCGCCGCTATCTGCGGGGATCGAGAGCACCAGCCGACCACCATATGAAGGCATGGGGGATCCAAGAGGCGCAAATACCTACTATAGGCCGCACGACACGCGTTGTCCAGCGGTTCCTTGACCAACGCTTGAACCTCGGGTATAAACCCGCGCCGGCCGGGCGGATCGGGGCCGCTGCTCCCGGTCGCCGGCCGCGAGAATCCACGCCCGCGCGGACAATCCCGGCCCCCGCGGATTCTCGGCGCGCAGGTGGATTCTCGCGGGCGGTAGGGTCTGGCGCGTGACGCTGAGCCTGGAGCCGATGGCCGCCGAGCGCTTCGACGCGTGGCGCGCCGAGACCGTCACGCGGATGGCCGCGCTGCGCCGCGAGTCGCGGATGCGGCCGCCGACGGAGGCCGCCGAGGAGGCGGAGGGCATCCTGCGCTCCCGGTTCCCGGAGGGGATCGCGTCGGAGTTCCAGCACGTGCTGGAGGTGCGCGACGGCGGGCGCGTGGTGGGATCCGCGTGGCTGGAGGTTCGCCCGCAGGACGACGAGGTGCGCGGCCTGCTCTACGACCTGCGCGCCGAGGATCCCGCCGCGGCGCTGGAACTCGTCGAGACTCACGCGGCCGAGGCGGGGGCGAACATCCTGCGGATCGACCTGTTCGCCCAGGATGCCGCGGGCTGGGCGATGCTCGACGGACGCGGATACCGGGCGACGGATGTGCAGATGCTCCTGGCACCGCTGCCCGAGCCGCGGGATGCCGGCATCGTGCGACTCGCGCGCATGTCGGCGGAGCAGTACGCCGCGTTCGAGCACCGCCTCATCGAGGAGTTCGCCGAGGATCTCGCCCGCGAGGGCCTCTTCTCCCCCGCGGCGGCTCGCGCGGAGTCTGCACGCCAGACCGCCGAGGCCCTGCCGGATGGGCTCGACACCGAGGACGAGCTGCTGTTCGTCGCGCACGCCGAGGGCGTCGACGAGCCCGTCGGCATCCTGTGGCTGTCGATCATGCGGCGCTCGACCGGACCGCACGTGTTCGTCCTCGAACTGCGGGTGGAAGCAGCGCACCGTCGCCGCGGATACGGCGCCGCGATCATGCGTGCAGCCGAGGCAGAGGCCCGCCGGGTCGGCGCCGAGTCGATCGGCCTGCACGTGTTCGGATCGAACGATGCGGCGCGGCCCCTCTACCGGAACCTCGGATATCGCGAGGCCGAGGTGCTGCTCGCGAAGTCGCTCTGACGCGCGCGACGGCAGGCCGGGCGCGCGGGCCGCGGGCCGCGGGCCGCGGGCCGCGGGCCGCGGGCCGCGCTGCAGCGCGCGGGCGAGACTGCAGCGCGCGGGCGAGACTGCGGCCGCCACACGCCGTGTCGGCCGCCACGTGCAGCCTCGGCAGCCGGGTGCAGTCTCGCGGGCGACGGATCAGCGGCGGCGCAGCAGCACGTGCGCGACGAGCCCGGCGAGCAGCGCCCAGAACGCGGCGCCCACCCCGAGCACCGAGATGCCGCTCGCGGCGACGACGAAGGTGATGACCGGCGGGATCCGTCCTCCCTCCTCCGCCATCGCCGCACGCAGCGATGACGCGAGCGTCGGCAGCAGCGCGAGGCCGGCCACCGCGGCGAGCACGCCGGGCGCGACGCCGACAAGGGTCGTAAGCGCCGTCGACAGCGCGGCAAGCACCAGGTAGACGAGCGCCGAGACGCGCACCGCCCGCCAGCGCTGCGACGGATCCGGATGCGTGTCGGGCGACGCGGCGAGCGCGGCCGTGATCGCCGCCAGGTTGATCGCGTGGCCGCCGAAGGGCGCGCCGGCGAGCGTGCCGACGCCGGTGACGACCATGCTCTCGCGCCACGGAACGCGATATCCGTACGAGGCGAGCACGGCCGATCCGGGCACGTTCTGCGACGCCATCGTGACGACGTACAGCGGCAGGGCGATGCCCACCGCCGCCTGCCAGGTGAAGGCCGGAGGCACCAGCTCGAGCGCGGGAAGCACCGGCCCGTCGACGCCGCCGTGCAGCGCTGCCTCCACGCCGAGCACGATCAGGCCGACCGCGAACGCCGCGGGCGAGGCCAACGTCGGCGCGAACCGGATCAGCACCAGCCACACGAGCACGATCGGCAGGATGTCGAGGGGCTGGTCGACGAGCGCGCGCACCGGGGCGAGACACAGGGCGACGAGCACGCCGGCCAGCATCGCCTGGGCGATGGTCGCCGGAATCGCGCCGACGGCGCGGGCGAGCGCCGGCCACAAGCCAGTGAGGACGATGAGCACGCCGGCGATGGCGAACGCTCCCACCGCGGCGGGCCATCCGCCATCCGGAACCGTTCCCGCCGCCAGCAGCGCCGCACCCGGAGTCGACCAGGCGAGGACGACGGGCAGCTTCGTGCGCTGCACGAGCCAGAGCATGCCGAGCGCCTGGGTGAGGCACAGGGCAACGAGCCCCGAGGCTGCCTGCGCGGGCGACGCGCCCGCGGCCTGCAGCCCAGCGAGCACGACGGCGGACGAGCTCGCGAAGCCGACCAGTGCCGTGGTCACCCCCGCGAGTGCGACCCCTCGGCGTTCCATCCGCTCAGCCTATTGAGGGAACCGACCCTGGTGCCGCGGTGTGCGCCCCCGGTCGTTGAGCGAGGAGCGAAGCGACGAGTCGAAACGGGCCAAACCCTGCCGTGCGGATGTGCGGCGTTTCGACTCGCTCCGCTCGCTCAACGACCGAGGGGTGTGGACCCGCCCGGGGTGTACGCCCCACCACCCGGTCGTTGAGCGAGGAGCGAAGCGACGAGTCGAAACGGGCCGAACCCTGCCGAGGGGATGTGCGGCGACGGTCCTATAGTTCGTCAAGCCCGGAGTAGGTCGGTTCTGAGGGCGTGGAAGACTTCGCGG